>DATDOO010000099.1:0-4329 GCA_035293245.1 Methylococcaceae bacterium | reverse complement strand
TTAAGCACGCCGCCAGCGTTCGCTCTGAGCCAGGATCAAACTCTCGTTTGAAGCTGGTTGCACTGAAAATCAAAAACCCTGCCTCGCGGCAGGGCCAGGACTTTCAGGGCGAACTTTTGAATCGCTCGGTTACCTCAAATTCACCGAACGGGTTCTGGCACATTTCATCCGATTGTCAAAGAGCAGGCCTCCCTGTCCAGCAGAGTGGCTTACAGGCAAACCGAAATTATAGACATGTGCGGGCCAAGTGTCAAGCAGGCATTTTGAGGAAAAACCGAGCGGAACCGCAGATGAACGCGGATAAGCGCAGATGAAAACATTAAAGGGCTGAAAAGTTAAAGAGTCAGAACAGTAGTGCGGCGAGCGCGGAATGGCTGCGCCCGACACAGAAAGCGCGCATGGAAATCGCGCAGCGGCACCGCGGATTCGTCGCACCAATCTGAAAGGTCATGTAAAAGTAGCCGAGGTTCGTGGTCGTAGTTTTGCCGCGCACGGTGGTGTCGCGCAACAAAACGGCGATGCTGCGGACTGAAGTGTCCGCCTGTGTGATGGGCGCGATGGTCCAGCGGTTGCACTTGCCGGCGGCATCTGTGCCGCCGCCATGACAACAAAGAAACGCAACTTCTTACTTGTTACTTGACCTCAAACGAAACAGAATGGATTGCTGCGCCGCCAGCGGTGAAGCGGAGAGCATACGTTCCAGCAGCAAGCCCCTTTGTGCTCAGGTTGTAGATGTACCCCCCTGTGCCGTCAAGGGTAGCGTCATACCGGAAATTGAAATCCGGGTTGGAATTGCCGGAATCAACAACGGGAGCGCTCGTGGTTGCTCCGGTTAAGCGAACATCGATTGCTTTCACGGCCAGATTGGGTGAGGACAAGTTCTCATTACTACAGCCCAGAAGTTGAATTTTTACCGGAATCGTACTTCCGGCTCTGAAGGCTTTGGACTGATCAAAGAGGGGTCTCACTACCAAGGTGCCGGCAGGGCCGCTATTGAGGAGAATTGAGAACGTGTTGTCAAAATAGTTTGGGAGGATAAAGTCAGGCCTGCCATCCAGATTTGCATCGGTGGCCAGAACCGCAGGGGCAACGCCAGCATAGAAATAACCCGGTGAGCCGAAGTGCCCGGCCCCATCTCCCAGAAAGACGACTACAGCTCCGCCAAAGCCATTGTTGCTTGCCACGTCCAGAATGCCGTCGCCGCTGAAGTCGCCTACCTCTATGCCGTTCAGGTTGTCCGCTGAGGCGAAAGACGTGGGTGGCTGGAAAGTAGCGTCTCCATTCCCAAGTAAGACCGCCCCGTACTGCGTTACGATGTCAACTTTGCCGTCCGCATCGAAATCGCCGATGCTCGCCAAACCGTAGACACCGAGGAAACTGGGTGCAGTAAAACCGCCGGTCCCGTCGCCAAGGAGCACGGCAACAGCGGCGCTTGGGCTGCCCCCCACTACCAAGTCAAATTTGCCATCTGCGTTCAGATCAGCGGTCTTCACAGAAGTAGGCCTGGTGCCCGTACTGAACCTGGCGGGCAATCGGAAGCTGCCGTCCCCGTTGCCCAACAAGATGGCAACGTTACTCTGTTCCAAGCCGACCGTTGCTAAATCGGCTTTGCCATCGCCATTGAAATCCGCGATGGCGATTTCATAGGAGCTACTGCCAGCCGCGTAGTGCGACGGAGGGCCAAAAGCTCCAGTGCCGTCGCCCATGAGGATCGAGACATTTCTGCCGCCGAATAAGTCGCCAACTGCTAAATCCAAGTTGCCATCGTGGTTGAAATCGAAAACCGCAATGGGATTCGGGTAGAAGCCCGGAGAGTAAATCGCTGCGGGTGCGAATCCCCCTGCTCCGTCGCCAAGGAAAATCGAAATGTTTAACGAGTCTATATTCGACACCGCGACATCAGGACGGCCATCTCCATTGAAGTCGGCCACTGCGGCGCGAGACGGATGTGTGCCCAATGTGGCAAAAAATCGTACCTCTTGGAAGCTCGGTGTCGTACATGTCGTTTGGGCGGTGGCCGTTTTTGCGAGCGGAAGAAACGTTGAAACTACGAGCCAGAACGTGATGCGAAACGCTGCGGACCTCATGGGTTCCCTCCTCTTCATTTTCTCCGTCCAGATTCGAGTCTTAATTCCTGGTCGCAGGAAAAACTGCCGACCCTGGGAGCGCAAAATTGGGTAACGTTGCGAATTCTGCACAACCCTTGGCGGAGGTCAAATCGAACGATTGTTAGTCCGTAAGCCGCTGAGCCGAGCGGGATTGCGAGCGGATGTCAAACCGGCGGAGAAAGGGCTTGGAGGCGAATTTTGGCGGTGGTAGACTCCGCGCTCGAACCCCAAGGGAATGCAGTTGAAGGATGCGTCGCACACAGTCCGGGCGTATCGCTTCGGTGTTTTCGAGGTCGAGTTGTCCTCGAAAGAACTCCGCAAGCAAGGCCTACGCCTGCGCGTGCAGGGCCAGCCAATCCAAATCCTCATCGCACTTTTGGAAAGCCCCGGCGAAGTGGTGACGCGCGAAGCGTTGCGGCAGCGGCTGTGGCCCAACGGCACCTACGTCGAGTTCGACCAAAACCTGAATACGGCGGTGAACCGGTTGCGCGAAGCGCTTTCCGACGACGCCGATGCCCCGCGATTCATTGAGACGCTATCGCGGCGGGGATACCGGTTCCTCGCACCGGTGGAAGTGCTGAACGCAGCGACGGCAACGCCTGCGGCTGCCAGCGACGCGGCGCTGGCGGTTCCCGCACCGATATCCGCGCCCGGCGGCAGCTTGGGCCTCCGGCAATGGTTGGTGGGTGTCGCGGGAATGCTGTTGATTGCCTCCGGTGTCTATTTCACGTGGCCGCGGATTGCGGCACAGCGCGGGCCGGCGCGAGAACACGTGCGACTCGTGGTCCTGCCTTTCGAAACCCTCACGGGGAGCGCGGACGAGGAATACCTCAGCGATGGCCTGACGGAAGAAATGATTGCGCATCTGAGCACGCTGGCACCGAAGCGGCTGGAGGTCATCGCGCGAACCTCCGCGATGCACTACAAAGGCACGCGGAAGACGGTGAAAGAAATCGGCGAAGAGCTGGATGTGGACTACGTGCTGGAGAGCAGCGTGCGGCGCTCCGGCAAGCGGCTGCGGATCACCGCGCAGTTAATCCACGCGCGGAGCGAGGGGCACGTCTGGGTGGGCAACTATGAGGCGGAATTCCGGAATATCCTGGACGTGCATCGCGAAGTGGCGCTGGCGCTCGGAGAAGAAATCCAACTGCGACTGGCGTCCGGGCAGAAAGAGTCCGCGGCGGGCGGCCAAGTGCTGAACCCGGAAGCGCACGAATACTATCTGAAGGGCCGCTATCATTGGAACCAGCGCACGGTTCCAGAATTTCTGGCCGCCATCAAGGATTTCCAACAGGCCATTGCCATCGCCGCGGATTACGCGCAGGCGTACTCCGGCGTGGCCGACAGCTACGCGCTGCTGGCGTCGTTCAAGGGCGCGCCGTACCACGAGGCCTATCCGAAGGCCGGTCAGATGGCGAGCAAAGCAATCGAACTGAATGAAGGATTGGCCGAGGCGCACACGTCGCTGGGATTTGTGAAAGCGTATTACGATTGGAAATTTGCCGAGGCGGAAAAGGAATTTCGGCGGGCGCTGGAGCTGAATCCCAACTATGCCACCGGGCACCACTGGTATGGGATGTTTCTCTCGCAAATTGGGCGGCACGCGCAGGCCCTCGCGCAACTGGACACGGCGGCGCGGCTCGATCCGCTGTCCATCGCGATTACCATGGACCGCGCGCTGGCCTACCGCGACGCGGGCCACGCGGAGCGGGCGATCGAAATCTACACGAAGGCGCAGGGGCTGGACCCCGACCGCTTCGTGCTCACGGGGCGGCTGCCGGAGTTCTATGCGGATCAGCGGCGCTTTGCCGAGGCAGAAGCGGAGAATGAAAAACTCAAGAAGCTCTCCGGGACTACGGTAGGCATCGAAGAGTACCTGGGCTATCAGTATGCGAAAGCCGGGCAACCGGAGAAGGCCAGGCAGCAACTGCAAATCATCCAGCGCGAGGACGGGAGAAACGGGCGGCGACTGCCGTGCCCGGTTTCGATTTATGCGGCGCTGGGCGAAAAGGAAAAGGCGTTGGCGTGCCTGGAAGCCGGCTACAAGGCGCACGCGGATTGGATGGTGACGCTCAACAGCAGCCCCGTGTACGATGGCCTGCGCTCCGACGCGCGCTTCCAGGACCTGCTCCGCCGCCTGAATTTCCCGCAGTAACCTCGCCGCACAGAAATGAATTTCGGTTTGGCGGGATTCCCTGCCACTTAGCCCACGCTGCGAAAC
>DATDOO010000098.1:0-6705 GCA_035293245.1 Methylococcaceae bacterium | reverse complement strand
GCGCCGGCCACGCCATCGGCCCGCACCTGCACTTCGTCATCCAGCACAACGCCGGCATGCACCTGGAATCGCTGCCGTTCCGCTTCGTCTTTCCCGACGGCAACCTGCAGGAGCCGGAGGAGGGGATGGTGCTGGAGGGCGGAGGTTTGGTGCGGAAGTAGTCGGGAAGGGCGCCGCCCACCGAGAGCCGTGGGAGCCCAACCGGAAAGAAGTATTCCGGCTGATATCCCCGAGAAAAGCCAAGATACCGGATAGGGAGCCGGGGATTATCAGTTCTCACCTTCCAGAATGTAGGAATATGGAAAAGGGCGAGAGGTTATCGGAAAGTAGAAGAATGAAAGCCGAAAAGGGAATATGGCAGCGGCGCTTTTGGGAACATGCCGTTCGTGACGAGGCCGACTACGCCATGCATGTGAATTACATTCACTATAATCCAGTCAAACATGGCCAGGTGGAACGTGTCATTGAATGGCCGTATTCATCGTTTCATCGATTTGTGCGGAAAGGGGTTTATGCGGAAAAAGTTTGGGGTGGCGATATTCGGGGCATGGATATCGGGTAGGCCGATATGATGGGTTTCGGCTATCGCCTCTACCCATCCTACGCGGGCTCTCCTTTCCCCGGAGGCCGGTTTGACGCCGGCCTTTTGATTTTTCCTGACAGCTGAAAGTGCGAAGCATGCCCAAGAGCGGCCGTTACGTAGCAAGAGGACAGTAAATCAAGCCACGATGGCTCTCTTGCATCCTGTGGATTGAGCTTGCGGGGTATTCAGTGTACATTCCACGGCAGCAGGCTACGGGTTATGCGGCGAAGAACGGGAAATTACGGCCCCGGCAAACTATTTAAACCCGCCCGGCATGCTTAAGCGGCATTTTGCCTCTTTTCGACGATTCATTTGTATGCTTGGTCAAACCCCAGGGGTGACGTTTATGAAAATATCGACTCTGTCGTTCATCGCAGTTTTAGCGTTTTTTCCCTTCACTCAAGCCAGTGCTGATATGGTGTGCAGTTATGGCGGGATCAAACAACTCATCGATGAGGGCAAGTTTGATGAAGCCAAAGCCAGCATCGAGCAATGCCAAGAAAACAAGAGCGCGGCCCGAACGTCCAGTTTGGCTGATGAGCTGGCAAAAGCAAAACGGAAAGCGAAAGAAAAAGAACAAGCTCCCAAGAATTGAGCCAAAAGAGGCGGTTGAAATTTGCCCCTACGCCTTCGGTTAGCCCGCGTAGGGTGCAATAGGCTATAGCAGCCGTATTGCACCGAATGGGGTGCCACTACGGCGGAATACGCGAGGACGCTATTCCGCCCTACGCGGGCTGGCCATTTCTTATTGCCCCACTAGAATTTGACCATATTTTCGAACCATAAATAGCTGTTCCTATGCGTCGATAATGACGTATAAGCCTTTTAAAGCCGCACCATGCCTGTGTCAATATCCTTGGAAAAACTACTGGGTGCCGACACATGCATGTCGATGATTCGGGTTTGCGCGTTGCTTCGGCATACGGGTAAAATTTTCGCTTGCGCGAGCAGACCCGCCAGAAAAGTGCGGGTACGATAAAACAAGGGCGTAATTTAATACGCCCTTTCTGCTATTCCCCCGTTTCCCGCTCCAAACCAAACCGTCCATACCGCAACAACAACCCCGGCAATACCAGCAAATTCAAAGCCGTCGAAGATATCAATCCGCCGACGATGATGGCGGCCATGGGTCCCATGATCTCGCGGCCGGGATTGTCGCTGTTGATAGCGATGGGCAGCATGGCCAGGGCGGTGACCAGGGCGGTCATGAGGATGGACGGCAGCCTCTCCTCCGCGCCTTTGAGGGCCGTGTCCCGGTTCCATGCCAGGCCTTCTTCCTCCGTCAGCCTGCGGTAGTGGGAGATCAGCATGATGGCATTCCTGACGGTGATGCCGAACAGCGTAACGAAGCCGACCAGGGAGCCCACCGACAGCACCCCGCCGGTGAGCAGGGCGGCCAGCACGCCGCCGGCCAGGGAAAAGGGCAGGTTGACCAGGGTGAGCAGGGTGTTGCGCAGCCGGCCGATGGCGATATGCGTCAACAACAAAACGCCCGTCCCGGCCAGCAGGGACTGGAGGATCAGCTCTTCCCGCGCCTGGGCCTGTTCCACCGCCGCGCCGGTGAATTCCGGGTAGGTCTCCGGCGGAAACGCGACCTTGCGTACGATTCGCGCGCGCGCCTCGTCGAGAAAGGAAACCACGTCTCCGCCGGCCACGTTACAGGTCACGCTCTGCACCCGGCGGGCGTCGCGGTGCAGGATGTTGTAGCGGCCTTCGTCCTGGCGGATGTCCGCCACTTGGCCCAGGGTGACCAGCACGCCTTCGGCGTTTTTCAGGGGCAATTCGGCGGGGCTGTCGGGCGACTGGCGCAGGGCGGGGTCGAGCAGCACCGTCACGTCGAATGCCCGGTTGCCTTCCTGCCGCTGGCCCACGGTCACGCCGCCGAAAGAGGCGCTGAGGGCTTCCAGCGCAGTGCCGGGACGCAGTCCCCAGGCCGCCAGGCGATCGGGCCTCAGGCGCACGTCCACCGTGGCCGTGCCCGGCGGCGAGCGCAGTTGCACGTCGGTGGCGCCGGGGATGCGGCGCAGTTGGTCGGCGACGCGCTGGGCGGTCTGGTCCAGCACGTCCAGGTCGGGGCCGTACAGGTTGATGACCACCGGGGCGGTGTAGCCGGAAATGGTTTCGTCCACCCGTTCGGTGAGGAAGGTGTTGGCTTCGAATAAAAGCCCCGGGAAACTCCTGAGGACGGCGCGCAGCCGGTCGAGCACGTCCTGCTGTTCCTTGCCGGACAGCGGGTTCAGGCGCACCTCGTATTCGCTGTAATGGCTGCCGTAAGTGTCCGCGCCGCGCTCGGCCCGCCCGGCCCACTGCGACGCAGAACGGACGCTGGGAATGGTTAGGAACGCGTCGGTCAGTTGCGTCCCCGAGCGGATGGATTCCGCCAGGGCAGTTCCCGGCAGGGCGCTGGTGTGGACGATGTAATGGCCTTCGCGCAGTTGCGGCAGGAACTGCCCGCCCAGGAAAGGGAGGACGGCCAGCGCCGCGCCGCACACCCCCAGGCTGCCGAGGATGACGGTACGGGGGCGGGCGAAGACGGCGCTCAAGATGCGGCGGTAACGGGGTTTCAGCCAGCGGAGGAGGGGGGAGTCGTCGTCGGGGTTTCCGTCTGCGGTAGGTTGGGGTGACGGCAGGAACCCCAACGGATCAGCCTGGCCGGGGATGTTGGGGTTCGCAGACTCACCCCGACCTCCATTTTTTCCATTGCTCCCCAGCAGCAGATAACACAACGCTGGCGTGACGGTCAGGGCCACGCCCAGGGACATGAGAATGGCCAGGATGTACGACACCCCCAGCGGCGCGAACAGCCGCCCGGCCACGCCGGACAGACCCAGGAGCGGCACGAACACCAGGGCGACGATGAAACTGGCGTACACCACCGAGCCGCGCACTTCCAGGGAAGCGTCGAAGACTACTTCGGCGGTGGAGCGGAGTCTCTGGATCCCTACCCAGGAACCGGGTCCGGTTCCCCCCTTTCCTAAAGGGGGGTTAGGGGGGATTTCCCAATCTTGCCGCGCAGGGTTGCTCGAAAAATCCCCCCTGCCCCCCTTTTCCAAAGGGGGGGAAGCTGGCTCTTGTCCACGGGGCGAGGCGGCCCGGCGGTTTTCCCGCAAACGGCGGAAAATGTTCTCCGTGTCGATGATGGCGTCGTCCACCACCTCGCCCAAAGCAATCGCGAGTCCGCCCAGCGCCATGATGTTGAGGTTGGCGCCCATTTCCAGCAGCGCCAGCGCCGCGGCGAGCAGGGACAGGGGAATCGCCAGGGCGGAAATGAAAGCGGTGCGCAGGTTGTAGAGAAAGCCGTACAGCACCGCCACCACGAACAGGCTGCCGAGCAGGAGGTGGCCGCCCAGGTTGCGGATGGAGGTTTCGATGTAGTCGGCGGGGCGGAACAGGGGCGGGTGCAGGGTGACGCCCTGCTTTTCGAACACCGGGCGCAACTCGTCCAGCACGCTTTCCACCTGGCGCGACACGCTCAGGGTGTTGGCGCCGTACTGGCCGATGACCATCAGCACCACCCCCGGCTGGCCGCCGATCTGCGCGGCGCTGATGGGCGGCTCCGGGCCGTCGGCTACCGTGGCCACGTCGCCCAGGGTGATGCTGGCGCCGTCCTTTCGCGCCAGAACCACGCGGCGCAAGGCTTCCACAGCGTCCGGCTGGGCCACTACCCGCACGCTGAAGCGCTGGTTGGCATTCTCGATGAAGCCCGCCCCCTGCGGGCCCACGGCCTGGCGCGCCGCTTCCAGCACGCTGTTCAGCCCCAGGCCGTGGCGCTTCAGCTTGTCCGGATGCACCTGGATTTGCAGTTGCCGCACCGCTCCGCCGAACACGTTCACGTCCGCCACGCCCGACACGGCCAGGAGGCGCGGCGCCAGGGTCCAGTCCGCCAGTCCGCGCAAATCCATGGGGTTGCGTGTGGCGGACGTAAGCCCCAGGGTGAGCACGGTCGCCGAAGACGAGGCCAGGGGCGTCAGCACCGGCGGCCCCGTGTCCTCCGGTAGGGCGGCGGCCAGTTGGGTCAGCCGTTCCCCGACCATCTGCCGGGCGCGGTACAGGTCGGTGGCGTCGCCGAACACCACCGTGACCACCGACAGCCCCTGGATGGATTCGGAGCGGATCTGTTTCAGTCCCATCAGCCCGCCCAGGGCCTGTTCGATGCGCTGGGTGACCCCGATTTCCACCTGTTCGGCGGCCAGCCCCGGCGCTTCGGTCTGGATGATCACCTGGTGCGGGGCGAACTCGGGAAAGATGTCCAGCCCGGCGCTGTTCAGCCGGTAGCCGCCGAACAAAAGGAGTAGCGCCGCCAGGGCCATAACCACCCCGCGCCGCGCGATGGCGAAGCGGATCAGGGCGGAGAGCATGAGAGCTTGTCTGCGAATAAATCGCGCCTGCGACGGCGGCGGATTTGCCGCAGGGCAAGGAACAAGGAGCTTGCGGTACATGAGCGACGAGTGACGCAGCCCCGCGGCAAATCCGCCCCGTCCCTGCGGGTTGCGCCCCAAATCGCGCCATGCGGCGTTGCTCGTCGCTTATTTGGAGTTACCAAACCGCGCTCCTCGCGCCTTGCCTGGCGCGATTTGGGGCAGCAACGCAGGTGCGATTTATTCGCAGACAAGCTCTTAGTCCTCGTCCGGAATCTGACGGCGGAATTCCTCGGACAAAAGAAGTTGCGCGCCGCGGGTTACCAGGGCTTCGCCGGGTTCCACGCCGGTGCCGACGAACCAGGTTTCGCCCAGGTCCCGGTAGCGCGCCACGGCGCGGCGCTCGAAACGTTCCGGACCGGTCTGCACATACAGCCAGGGCTGGCCGGCGCGCCAGACGATGGTTTCCCGCGGTACATCCACTCCGGTTTCCGTATCGCCGGACAGCGGCAGCCAGGCGTCCAGGCGCATGGCGGTGCGCAAGCCTTCGGCGGGCAGCGCATAGAAGAAGGTTTCCCCTTGCAGCAGGGTATCGCTGCGCGGTGCGGGCGAAACCAGGCGTGCCTCCGTCGCCTGGGCGCGTTCGCCGCGGCCGGCGAAGATGCGGGGAGGCGGCGTGCCGATGGAGCCATCCGGCGGTAGGGTGACCAGCAGCAATTTTTCGTCACCGCTGCGCAGCTTTTCCAGTCCGGCGTCGGGCTGATCCAGCACCCAGTTCGCCAAGGTCTCGCCCCATTGCTGGCGTGCCTCGGCGCGCAGGGCGCGCCAGCGGGACTCGGCAGCGGCGAGGAGCGCCTGGCCGGCGGCGGCCTGGGCGTTGGCTTCCTGCCACTGACGGTTGGAGGCGGCGTCCTGGCGTTTCAGGCGGGACAGGCGTTCCAGTGCCTGAGAAGAGGTCAGGGCTTTCGCCCGCGCCGCCCGCTGCTCGGCCTGGAGACCCTGCCCCCGTTCGCGCAAATCCACCAAGGGCTGCATGTCCACGACGACAGCGGACGCGGTTTGCTCCGGCAGCCTTCGGCTGGCGGTGAGCGTTGCCGTGGCGATACCGGCGCGCTGCTGCCGATCGCGGCTCAGGATCACTGCCGACACGTCGTTGTCAGCCGTTTCCGCCGTCACGGCAGCGGGCGGATCGTCGTCATCGTCTTCGGGGGGAGGGGAAGCCTGTTGCCAGCACAGCACGGCCCAGGTCAGCAGGCCGCCCAGCAGGATCAGGGCGAGGGAACGGAGGATGGGCGCAAGCATGGTGCGCTGACCATACCGAAGCGGCGCGGGAAAGAGAAGACGTCCGCACCGGCGGCAGGAGGTTCAAAGGGCGAAGGAACACCCTTCCAGCGAAGCCGGCACGTAGTCCAGGGCGTTGTCCGGACTGCTCAGCACCACGCCCTGCATGGCAGAGGACGTGAAGGTGCTGCTGCTCTGGCCGGAACGGCCGCAGCCTTCCTGGATCAGGCCGGAGGCGTCCATGAACACGCCGGGCAGGACGGAAATGCTGCCGGCGATGTTGGACTGGGCGGACTGGATGGAGACGGTGCCCTGCAATCCGAACTGAGAAGAGGCGGAAATGCTGCTGTTGGTGCTCTGCAGGAGGAACTGGGTGATGATGGTGATGTTGCCGCCCTGGCCTTGCAAGGCGTTGGCGATGATCTGGCTGTTGTTGAGGATGACGAACTGGGGGTCGATGAGGATGTTGCCGCCGTTGCCCAG
>DATDOO010000097.1:0-8745 GCA_035293245.1 Methylococcaceae bacterium | reverse complement strand
GCGATGCCTGCATCGCCACGCCGATGCCCAAGTCGGCGTTCTCCGCCAACGCCCAGGCCAAGGCGTGCGCCTGGGCCATCGTCGCAAGTTTGCACGGCCGAGAGGCCGGGCCACTACCATTGATCAACGCGTGCTACAGCCTGGTGTCCGAAGATGAGGCTGTTTCCATCGCGGCGGTTTACCGGAGCGAAGCGGGACAATTGAAAGCGGTTTCCATCGGCGAATCGCCGCTGGACGGGGACTGGCGGCGCGAGGCGGAATTTGCCCGCAGCGGGTGGCGGAACTTGCGCGCCGATGCGTTCGAATAATCCGACATTCACCTTGTAAATTTTCAACCCCCTGCAATACTCAGGAAACGGCATACCCCACTGGGAAGACGCCGTATGGCTCCGAAACGAAACGTTAATCAGGCCGAAGAGCCGAGGAGGTTGCGATGAAAGGTAAATTACTGGCGCTTGCGAGCGCCCTGTTCCTGGTGTTTTCCAGCGCCGTTCTGTCCGCCGAGGCCAGCCATGCGGCGCAGGCGTTGGAACACGCCAATGCCGCCGTCACGCACGGCGAGGCCAAGCACGCCGACGTGCTGACCCAGCATGCCGAGGAAGCCTTGAAGCACGCCAAAGCCGCCCAGGCGGAAAAGGCCAATCCGCACATGGCGACAGGCATCGAGCACTTGCAGCAGGCCGTTGAGCACGGCAAATTGGGCCACGCCGACGTGGCGACCACCCACGCCAAGGAAGCCGTGACCCACATCAAGGCGGCGCAGTAAGTGAAGCAACGCCGCGGGTTGAATTCGCCCGGCGTAGAACACGCCGGGCGGTTCATGCGGTAAAGGGGCCCGGCCTGAATCGAATAGTTCTGCCAATCCCATGTGTGTCGTGAGGTTCGTGAAGCGGCTCTAAACATATGCCCCCAGATATGCCCCCACGTGTCGGGCGTTGCCGACATTACGTTCCGGAAGTTGGCGCTATTGTCTATATCGCCGATTTAGTCAAGGCGCACATGGCCGATGCCATTGTCGTTTTCGACGCGGTGGCTGGCATAGGGGCGTGGGAAGCGACCCGTGGCGAGCCGCTGGCCAAAGCATTCCCGGCAGTTGCGGACTTCCTCTCATTCGGTGACGGCGAGCCTGCCATCGTCGAGGCGGTTGATGGCGATGCGGTGCAGGTATTCGTGCTGGGGATGGTTGCGCTGCGCTGATGTGAAGCGACGTGCGGAAGGTGTACGTGTTCGATTCCTGGTATCAGATGAGCGCCGCGAGGGTGCGCGATCTCATCCAAAAGCGCGATGCCAGAAAGAACAACGGCCCGCTCCAGAAGAGCGAGCCGTCGTTGCGGACCATTGGGTCGGCGCCTTCGGTCTTTCGGAACTCTACAGAGTCCGGGAGTTACCCCACCGGCAGCAAACCTGTGACTGGCGAGTCCATCGGCTTCCGTCGCTGCTGCAACCCAAACATAGTCGATTTATTGCTGTTCGGCAAGTCGTAGCCTTGTCCAACGAGACATGAGCCTGAAGAGTTCAAGGAAAAGATAATCGGATTGGATGGCGATCTGATCAAGGCGAATCCAAACCGGGACGAGAAAGGTCGCTACACCTTCGGTGCACACGATGTGGACGGAGACTATTCGGCGTGGCTTCCGCCATCTGATTGGATCAAGACCAGAGCCGACGCAGAGAAATACTACAAGCAGCACATTTCAGGCATCTGGTCGCTGGTTATCTCTCGCAAGGGCGGGCTGCGTCGTGTCCGCGTCAACATGCGCGACAATGACTGGCACGCTTATACGAAGGAAGTGGGCGGGCGGCGGGTTTTCTGGCCGGAACGCGCCAGAAGGTTATCGGCCATCCTCGACAACATCGTAAACCCAGGCATTGTCCTGATGAACGGCGACAAGGACTTGTTCGTCGAGAAAGTTCGGAGCGGCGACCATGATGTGGTGGTGCTCCAGTGGGAGGCCGGTAAGCAGGAATACCGCTTTAGGTCGCATCACTACTGGCCACACGATGAGTTCAAGCGACGCACGGCGGATACGCGCCGTGGTGGGTATGCGCTTGCTCCGCTTCGCGGCAAACCTGCGTCAAAAAACGCAACGCCGGAGCAACTTGAGAAGTCGTCCGGCGTTCCCGCCGCATTTCCCGTTTTGCACCTCACGCGCTCGGAGGACTCTTGCGAGTACGGGGACGCACACGCTGGTAGCGGCTGGCGTCTGGATGGGAGTATGGCCTACGTTGCTGATCTATTCAAGGCGGAATCCGAGATTGTGTTCCGCGATGGGATCGGGGTGTGGGAAGTGATGCGCGATCCGCCGCCCCAGGCGTTCCCATGCGTTCACGACATCCTCTCCTTTGGTGGCGGTGAGCCAGCCGTGGTCGAATCCATAGATGGCGACACGGTGCAGGTATCCGTGCTGGGGAAGGCGCTCTGGTTTGACTGGCAGGCCCTGGAAATCGACCGGGTGTCGCACATGGATGGCCGGGCGCTGTGGATACTCAAGGCGCTGGAGGCTGGCGAGAGGTGGATCACGGTACATCCGAACGGGGATGGCTCCACCGGTGTCCCGGTTCTGGTCCGTGAGCACCCGGACGGCACGGCATCGGTGATCGGCGGCGCTGGCGGCAAGCTCAACCATCTCAAACTCCGAGGCATCAAGCCGCAGTCCGAATACAAGCAGGCGCTCAAGGAGAAGGCGGCTGCGCGCAGCGAGGAGCACCGCAAGCGTATCGCCGAAGAGAAGGCGTCCGGTGTGTTCGAGGAGCGCGAGACCGTGCGGAAGCAGGTGCGCGAGGCAGTGCACAAGGAGCGAGCGGACTTCGTGCGTGGCGTGGCGGAACTTGCAGGCTGGGAAGACTGGGAGTTCGACGAGGCCAAGCATTCCGGGCTCTCTCCGGAAGCACTGGATAAAGCGCGAGCCGACCACAGCAAGTCCTTGTTCAAGCGCGCTACCGAAACGGTCGACCTGAACCGCAAGCGTCTCATCGCCGACGCCGACGCCGACGCCGACGCCGATGCACGCATAGCCGCTGGTCTGGGTGAAATGCCCATGCAGACGGATGATGCCGAGATCATTTCCGTCGCCGACCTGGAGCCGATGAAGGAGGTATCCGGGGCCAAGCTAGGCTTCGACGCCCACTATCAGCAGCGCGCAGGGGTTACCAAGGAAGCGATTCGTGCGGAGGCGGAGGACATGCTGGCGCCGCAGGATGATGCCGGTAATCCCGTCAAACCAGATGCAGAGACCGAACAAGCCCAAGCCGAGGCGAAGGCGGAGAAGTCCGACCTGCGCACCAGGCTCGAACAGGAACTCGATCAGTTCAGACTCGACAACCCAGACGTGAAGCCGCCCAGTCCGAAGGTGCTCTTGGATGCGCAGAAGGCCGCGCAGCTTCTGAAATTGCAGAAGCGGCTCAAACTGATCGAGGGGCAGGCGAAACAGGCTGGCAAGAACGTTGACTCCGCGCCGATTCATGAGACGAAAGCCTTCGTCGTTGAAGTTTCCGATTCCGAAGTCGAAGACGCGGCGCGGAAGCAGATGGAGGATGATCTCCGCACGGAAAGAGGGCGGTCGTTCCTCTCCGCCCTGGATCAATCCGAGAGATACGGGCGTCTCGCAGCCAGGGGTGAACGTCGCGACAGCGTATGGATTCTCCCAGGTCGCGTGGTCCGTCGCGGCGCTCGGGGCATAAATCGGGACATCCCCCCATCCTCATCCAGCTTCGGGTGGAATGTCTTCGGCTTCGCGGGTGCGAATCCCGCCGGCTGATGCTGATGCCCACCACCGAACAGACCAGTCTGCTTCACGTAATCGCGGACGGCCGTGCCATCCTTCTTGGTGTAGCCTTTGACGTGCGTCATACCTTGATCCCTGAGAACAGGCGGACACCATGAGCCACCAGAGCGTCAACGGCACGCTCTGAATCAGAGCCATACGACTCGACGATCTGCAGCGCAGATTTGGCGAGCGAGGCCCATGCGTCGGC
This sequence comes from Methylococcaceae bacterium, assembly GCA_035293245.1. Classification (GTDB taxonomy): domain Bacteria; phylum Pseudomonadota; class Gammaproteobacteria; order Methylococcales; family Methylococcaceae; genus DATDOO01. The sequence goes on along the minus strand of DATDOO010000097.1, from coordinate 4,770 downwards.
GATGGCCTCATCATCAGCGACGTCTGGCGGCATACCCATCTCCTTCCGGATAAAGGCGGCCAGGCCGGTCGGATGCCACTTTGAGTCCGTGGTGTACTCGACTTCCACCCCCCCAAAATGGACCGTCTTGGTCTCTCCAGTGAAAATGCGGGCGTAGTAAAGGCAGTTGTTCTGGATCGTGCTAATCGCCCTCTCGCGGGAGACGTACCCCTTACTGCCGGCCTCTACCGCCGAGAACACTTCGGAAAGGAACTTCCGCACCAGGACCTCGATGTTTCCGGATAGGAGCAGCGATTTCTCGTCCTGCGACCGCAGCGACTGCAGAAGGCCGGTCGCATCACCGCCCGGGTTTCGTTTTTCGTTATTCATTGGGCAACACCAAAACCTCTACTGTGTAAATAGCACCGAACCCGTCGGCATCCCTTCCATTCGACCTCATGACGCGCTGGACCAAAAGCCGCGTGTCCGGAGGAAGAAGCAGTTCCTTCTCGGCAGGATGAGTGGATAGCCCGCTGCTACCAGTCAAGTCACTGCCCACCGTACCTTCGCCCACATACAGCCCCTTCACGCCAGGCCCCACCGTCATTTTAAGATGGACGTTGCCGCTCCAGGTGGACGGGTTGATTGACGTCGACTGGCCCCGCTCGGGTTCCCCACCCAGAGTGAATTGTTCTGCTCCTTATACCCGGAACCAGTATAGCTTCGCACCGCATCCCGCCGGTGCTTCGGCATCTTCTTGATGGCATCGTTGCTCTGCTTCCGGGGCACTTTCGGGAGGCCTTGCATCCCGGAATTTACCTTTATTTAGCTTCTCCAAGTGTCCCTGGCGGGCGGAAACACCGATCATTTCATCCAACAATGCCATCACGTCGGCCGGGTGCCGTACCAAGTGGTAACTCCACTGGCTGTACCGCTTCTCCCGGTTCACAGCTTTGACCCACCGTTCGGCAGCATTGCCTTTGATCAGGGCATCACCAAGCTGCCCTTTCACTTCAAGGATCAGCATCTGTCCGCCGTTCAAACGGACGAGAAAATCTGGAATGTAATTGTGAGATCGCCCGGCCTTGCGGTAGCGGATTTGCAAGCCTACGTGGTCATTCTTGACCCAAGCCGCCACGCCAGGGTGAACATCCAGGCAATAAGCCGCGCTTTGTTCCCATTGCCCTGTATCCGCCACGCAAAGATTGAGGTGACATTTCTCCACGGTGCCCCACGGCTTCCGGGTAGTGTAGAAATCGACCTTGTCGGTTGAGCCTATCCCTGCCGGACAAGGCGGAATCCGTGCCCGTTCCGCTTCCGCCCGTTCCTGGCCAACGGGCGACAAGCCCGCCATGAGCGCTTCAACGGCTTTGGGGAAATACGGCGCCAGGGGCACATCCACGCGCAACCGGCCTCCCAGCAGTTCGAGCTTGCTGGCGAGAAATTCACGGCTGTAGCCCAGCAACTGGGGAAACAAACAGTGGGGTGGTACGGCGTCCCCGTATTCCTCCTGAATCCGCTGGGTAAGCACAGCAGCCAGTTGGAAGGAAACTTGCTGTTCCCGAATGCTCTGCCGCCACTCCGAGAGATTGATTTCCTGCGATTTTCCAGGGCTGAACGGTATCAAACTGCCGTCCTTGGCAACCATCGGCCTTACCAGCACGGAGTCAGGCTCTTGCAGCGGGTCGAGCACGATGGAATGGACTTGGTCCCAATTCATCGCAACACCGGCGTATCCGGGTTCATCGTATCCCTCGACAATGGGAAAGCTGATCTCGAAGGCCGACTTTTCCGGCACAGCGAAAACGTGACAGATATCTGGACTCCCGGCGGAGCCGTCGCTCGCTTTCACCTTGAACGGCACCAATTCGAAGGGGACTCCCAGAACCTTCGCTTCCTCGCCGATCAGCAAGCCGTTTTCTTCGCCGTAATGGGTACGGCGCAAAGCCCGTCCCACGACCTGTTCGCACAACAACTGGGAGCCAAATGGACGGAGACCGATGATGTGGGTAACGGTCGTGGCGTCCCAGCCTTCGGTCAACATGGCAACCGAGATGATGCAGCGGATATCCCGTCCCGGCGGAATGGCGGGATTAATAAACGCGACGCTCTCATCGCCTTCAGCCGCTTTTGAATTGTGCTTCGCCACGATAGCCCCATATTCAGTGGGGATCACACCGCCTGGCCAAGCGGTTTTTCCTATGGTTTCCAGTATAAAGCGCAGACGTTTGGCTTCGTCGCTGCCACTGCCAGATTCGATTTCCTCAGCCACCTTGGAATCCACCCGCACAGTCACCGGCTGGCCCGGCCGATTGAGGAAGCAGGATAGCGCTGGACCATAGCCCTGCTTGCCTTCCGCAAGCCAGGCGTAAAGCTCCTTGGCCAATGCGGTGTCTCGGCAGACGATGATAAAAACCGGTGGCGCGGGAGAAAGTCGATTTTTCGCCTCGTACTCTCTCGTCCATGTCCCCGCTGTTTCTTCCCATTCCTGGGCCAGCAGATTGATCGGCTGTACCGCGTAGCGCAGCATGTCTTGCGGGGACGGGTCTCCGGTGATGCCTTCCGTTCGCAATTGATCCTGTACCCAGCGCCAGATGTTGAAATAGGCCGGGCGCTCCGCGCCGGAAATGTCCGCCGAGGGCAGCATTGGCACTTTGACCATGCCGGACTCGATGGCATCCAACAAGCCGAAGTCGGACACGATCCACGGAAATGGGCGTCCAACCTCGTTGCCGCTGCCCTGGATGAAGAACGGAGTGGCCGACAAGTCCACGCACATGCGGATGCCGTTCTTTCGTTTGCCGCTCAACACCGTATTGATCCGATCCAGTCCCTCGATCCAGACGGTGGCCTCCCGGTCGTACAAGTCGGCCATTTCCCGATCCAGGACCACCTCTTGCTCGTCTTTGCCGTCGTTGCCGCGCCGGTAGGCGTGGTGCGCTTCGTCGTTGAAAACCAGGATGGCAGGGCTACGGCCTTTGCGATTGCCCAGGACGCGCCGGACGAAAGCGGTATCCGATTCCATATATTGGGTTTCCTGTACCTCGACCTTTTGGCCATCGATGGTCTTGGTCACCATCTTCGTCATCGGCACGCCGCGCCTGACGACCTTGGCGGAAACGCCGTTGACGTCCTTGAGTTCCGCCCGCGCCAGATTGTGCCAGTTGGTGACGATCACATCGCCCCGGCGCAAATCGGCCAGCAAGCGTGGCGGGACCAGTTGCCGGGTCGCATACAGCGAGCAATCTCCTTGTTCGGGATCGAGTTCTCGCAACCGGTCGCGGATGGTGACGTTGGGACAAACGATCAGCACCGTATCCGCAAAACGTTCGTCGTCGGGACGGAACAGACGGTTGAGGATGCTCCAGGCGGCCAGCATCGCCATGACCGTGGTCTTGCCCGATCCGGTGGCCATCTTCAATGCGTAACGGCGGAATGCCCGGCAGCCCAGCGACTTGGCGGCGGCGCCGGGTTCGTCCCAGGGAATCATGGCGTCCAGACCTTGCAAGAGGTCATGCGGTCCTTCGGTGAGCAAAATAACGGCTTCGGCCGCCTCGCGCTGGGCGAAGAACAGGCGTTGCTTGCGGTCTTCGCTATTCCACAGCGCCAGTAGCTCCCTGGTGAGATTTGTGGCGCCCTCGTAACTCCGCTCGCGCCACAGCGCGAGACGGGAGCGAATCAGGTTGGCAGCCTCCAGGGCGATTTCATCGCCCAGCTTGTCGCTGTCCTCGAAGAGATCTATCTGCTTGGTCTTCTTGGCTTTGCCGCGTGCGGCCCCCTCCGGCACGCGGAAGTAATAACTGGCCGCGCGGCGGCCGGCCTGCTTCAGCGGCGGCTCGCCCTTGCGGATGATCCAGTGGTGTCGTGGTTCCTCGAAGGCGGAATTGACGATGGGGTCTTCAACGGTTGCGCCCCGCTCATGGCGCCACCTCGCGCACCACCATCAATTCGTTGCCGCGCTCGTCAATCACTTTCACGGCCACCCGGCGCCGCTGGCCCAGGGGGAACGGCTCGCTGACCGTGCCCGACAGGTGCGCCCACAGAGATTCGTCGAATTCCGCCTTGAGCGATTTCTTGAGGTTTTCCCAGGCGCTGGTCTTAGGGAAAAACACCTGGGTAGCGTAAAACGACAGCCCGTCGTAATCGCTGTCCAGCATCCAGCACGGCAGGTCCTCGGCCTCCACGTCTTCGGTTTTCAAGGTCGCCGGATTGAAGATGTCCAAGCCTTTCAATTTCACCTGATACAGCATCGCGCCCGTCGCGCCGGAGTTGGGCAACTGGACCACCTCGATGTCCGGCAAGCCGGTTACCGAGAAAATTTCCGAGGCGCGGGTGGTCTTCAGCAAGTCGGACATCAGCACGTCCGGCGTCACGGTGATGAAGGCGCAGGGTAGCTTTTTCCTGCCGCGGTCCTCGATCATTTCCCGCGCCTTGGCCTGGATAGCGAAACCAAAGAAGTACAGTTTGGCGTAACCGGCGTCCTTCGCTTCCTCGGCGGCGGCGTAGACGGTTTCCGAGCCGATGGCGCCGTCGGGCGGGCCGAAAACGATGGCTATCCGCTTGTCATTGCCGTTTTGCTCCTCGGCTTCGGCCTGCAGGTAATCGAAGCCGTCCAGCCCGCGCACCCGGTCGAACACCAGGGTGCGGTTCTCCGGCAGGCGCAGGGTCTTGGACAGCTTGAGCACCCGCACCATGCGGTCGATGTGGTTGCCGGCATATTCACCAGAGGCGTCCGCGATAGCCGGTTCGCCTGCCTCGGCTGCCGGCGGCTTTGTCTCGTCCAGTTCCGCT
>DATDOO010000096.1:0-4905 GCA_035293245.1 Methylococcaceae bacterium | reverse complement strand
AGCCGCAGGGCGCCACCCCGGCGTCCAGCAGTTCCTGCCAGAAGGATTCCGCCTGCGCCGACGGCAGCATGATCTCGTAGCCGTCCTCGCCGGTGTAACCGGTGCGCGCCACCAGCCAGTCATTTTGGATGACGGCCGTGAAGGGTTTGAGCGCCTGCAACGCCTGCTCGTCGAATCCCAGCCGGCCAAGCACGAGATCAGCCGCCGCCCTGGCCTTGGGTCCTTGCACCGCCAGCATGGCCAGATCGTCACGCCGCTCTATCCGGACGCCAGACTCCTCCGCGTGCTGTTGCAGCCAGTCCTGCACCCGCGCACGGGTCGCGGCATTGCTCACCAAGCGGAAGCGGTCGGCAGCGAGCCGATAAACGATTGCGTCGTCGACGACGCCCCCCTCCGCATTCAGCATGCAGCTGTATAAGGCGTGGCCCGGCGACTCCAGCCGGGCCACGTCGTTGGCCAAAAGATGGCGCAGGAACGACCGGCTTTGGGCACCGCTCAGGTCGGTGATCATCATGTGGGAGACGTCGAACACGCCCGCCGCCTGGCGCACCCGCTGATGCTCGGCCAGTTGCGAGCCGTAGTGGAGCGGCATCTCGAAGCCGGCAAACGGAACCATGCGCGCCCCCAAGCGCTTGTGAGTCTGGTTCAATGGGGTGGTCAGCGGGTTCATACGCTCCTCTCGGTCGTGGCAATCGGCGCAATCTGACGGCACAGAAACTTACCCTCCGATCGCGGGCGGAATGACCGGCACTTTAACCCGGATTATGCGTTATCTCCTCACCCGCAAGGGGAGAGGGTGGGCCCGATCCCCGCAACCGCCCGGGCAACTCGCCCCCTCCTTTCCAAGGCGGTTCGCCGCGAAAGGATGGGGTGCCTTGGGTAAACGCCCAGATCAGTATCCAGATCCTTTCGCAGCGTTGGATGGCACGACGCGCCCGTCTGAATCGCCATGCCAGTTTCTCCTTGTGCGGTGGTGGCCGCACGCACGTTCCCACGACACGGTGAGAAAAGGGTGCGGGCGGGCGACGTTCGTGTGAAGGGCGCTTACTGGAGCGGTAAAGCTTTTTGCCCTGAATCCGTTCCAAATCGCAAATACCTGCTCTTCCGAACTGCACCGCACGTAACGGCGGACACTCCCATCGCATCAAACCAGGGCGCGCCGTGCACGGTTTCGATCCGATAGCACTGCACCATGGGAGGGACTAACGTTCGTTTTTCGCGCAAATACCGGGAATAACGACGTTTTCCGGCCCAATCTGAACCGGTTTGGCGCGAAAGGGACTGGCACGCTGTTTGAAGTATCGGTACCGGACAACGGCGAATTCCGCCGCTTCAACCACCGAAATTTCGATCACCAGGAGCCGCCGATGAGCACGAACCACGATCAACCGGACACCCAGACCGCGCCGGAAACGCCTTCTTCCGCCTCGCGCCGGGACTTTTTGAAGAAGAGCATGGCGCTGGCCGGCGCGGGCGCGCTGCTGTCCGCCGCGCCCCTCGCCCTGCGCTCCGGAGCCTGGGCGGCCGGCTCGGACGCGCCGGAACTGACCGAGGTCAAGGTGGGCTTCATCCCGCTCACCGACTGCGCCTCGGTGGTCATGGCCGCCGAACTGGGCCTGGACAAGAAGTACGGCATCAAGATCATCCCCTCCAAGGAAGCCTCCTGGGCGGCGGTGCGCGACAAGCTGACCAACGGCGAGCTGGACGCGGCCCATGTCCTCTACGGGCTGATTTACGGCGTGCACCTGGGCGTCGGTGGGCCGCAGAAGGACATGGCCATGCTGATGACCCTCAACCACAACGGCCAGGCCATCACCCTGGCCAAGCAGCTCAACGAGAAGGGCGTGACCGACGGCGCCACCCTCAAGGCGCTGATCGACAAAAAGGAGAAGGAATACACCTTCGCCCAGACCTTCCCCACCGGCACCCACGCCATGTGGCTGTACTACTGGCTGGCGGCCAACGGCATCGACCCCATGAAGGACGTGAAGACCGTGGTCATCCCGCCGCCGCAGATGGTGGCCAACATGCGCGTGGGCAACATGGACGGCTACTGCGTCGGCGAGCCGTGGAACGCCCGCGCCATCCTCGACGGCATCGGCTTCACCGGCACCACCACCCAGGCCATCTGGCCGGACCATCCGGAAAAGGTGCTGGGCACCACCTCCGACTGGGTGGCCAAAAATCCCAACACCGCCCGGGCGCTGATCGCCGCCGTGCTGGACGCTTCGCGCTGGATCGACGCCTCCCCCGACAACCGCAAGCAGATGGCCAAAACCGTGGCCCAGAAGTCCTACGTCAACACGGCGGTGGAAGCCATCGAAGGCCGCATCCTCGGCCACTACGACAACGGCATCGGCAAACAGTGGCAGGACGACAAGCCCATGCGCTTCTTCAACGACGGGGCGGTGAACTTCCCCTATCTCTCCGACGGCATGTGGTTCCTCACCCAGCACAAGCGCTGGGGCCTCCTGAAGGACGACCCGGACTACCTGGCGGTGGCCAAGAAGGTCAACCGCATCGACCTGTACAAGGAAGCGGCGGCACTGGCCAAGGCGCCCGTCCCCTCCGGCGAGATGCGCTCTTCCACTTTTGTCGACGGCATCGTCTGGGACGGCTCCGATCCCAAGGCCTATGCCGCCGGCTTTGCCATTAAAGCGTGAGGAAAGCCATGAACGCCATCGTGCAACACGGTTCGCTGGGCGTGAACGGGGTGGAAGAAACCCATTCACGCTTGGCCGGTACCACATCGTCATTCCGGCATGGATTCACGCAGGACGATCCTGCCCTGCGCCCTTCGGGTCAATGCAAATCCGCTCCCGGCGGATTTGTGCCGGAATCCAGGGACGGGGATGTGACCGGGTCGCCTGCACCTTCCCTGGCCATGGACGCCGGCATTCCCGGCGGGCATGACGGCTCAACGAAACCGCATCGGGAACAAACCGCCGCCTCTATGCCGGCCGCGCTGGTTCGTTTGGGCGAACTGACACGCGAACACGGCCCGCGCCTGCTCCGCAAGGGGCTGGGCTGGGGCATGGGACTGGGGGTGTTCCTGGGCGCCTGGGTGCTGCTGTCGCAGCATTCCGCCCACTTGCCGGGACCCATCAAGGTGTGGGTGTCGGCCGTGGAGCTGTTCGCCGATCCGTTCTACCAGAAAGGCCCCAACGACCAGGGCATCGGCTGGAACGTTCTCCATTCCCTGTCACGGGTCGGCATCGGCTTCGGCTTGGCGGCGCTGACCGCCATTCCCCTCGGCTTCCTCATCGGCCGCTTCGCTTTCCTGGGCGACATGGCGGCGCCCATCATCGGCATCCTGCGCCCGGTGAGCCCGCTGGCCTGGCTGCCCATCGGCCTCCTAGTGTTCGAGAAGGCCAATCCGGCGGCCATCTGGGTGATCTACATTTCCAGCCTGTGGCCGATGATCATCAACACCGCCGTGGGCGTCACCCGAGTGCCGCAGGACTACCTTAACGTGGCCAAAGTATTGAACCTGTCCGAGTGGCACGTCTTCACCAAGATTCTCTTTCCGGCGGTTTTGCCCTACATGATGACCGGCGTGCGCCTGTCCATGGGCGTCGCCTGGCTGGTGATCGTGGCGGCGGAAATGCTCACCGGCGGCGTGGGGCTGGGCTTCTGGGTATGGGACGAGTGGAACAACCTCAACGTGGAGCACATCATCATCGCCATCTTCATCGTCGGCGTGGTGGGCCTGATCCTGGAACTGCTTCTCATGCTGCTGGCCAAGCGCTTCGATTACGAATAGGGGGAAACATGCAACGCTATCTTCAACTGGAAAACCTCCAGATGGTGTTCAACACCCGGAAGGGCCGCTTCGTGGCCCTGCGCGACGTGAGCCTGAACGTCGCCCAGGGCGAATTCATCGCCGTCATCGGCCACTCGGGCTGCGGCAAGTCCACGGTGCTCAACCTGGTGGCGGGCCTGCTCGAACCCACCGGCGGGGCGATGATCTGCGCGGGACGGGAAATCGCTGGGCCGGGACCGGAGCGGGCGGTGGTGTTCCAGAACCATTCGCTGCTGCCCTGGCTCACCTGCTTCGACAATGTTTATCTGGCCGTGCAGCGGGTGTTCGGCGCCAAGGAAAAGAAGGACAAGCTCCGCCAGCGCACCCACGAGGCCCTGGCCTTGGTGGGCCTGAGCCACGCGGAGCACAAGCTGCCCCACGAAATCTCCGGCGGCATGAAGCAGCGGGTCGGCATCGCCCGCGCCCTGTCCATGCAGCCCAAGGTCCTGTTGCTCGACGAGCCGTTCGGCGCCCTGGACGCCCTGACTCGCGCCCATCTGCAGGACGAGCTGATGAAAATCGTCGCCCAGACCCGGAGCACCGTCCTGATGGTCACCCACGACGTGGACGAGGCGGTGCTGCTGTCCGACCGCATCGTCATGATGACCAACGGCCCCGCGGCCACCATCGGCGAAATCCTGGACGTGGAACTGCCCCGGCCGCGTGACCGCCTGGCCCTGGCGGACGACGCGCAATACAACCACCTGCGCGCGGAGGTTTTGCACTTCCTGCATCAGCGCCACGCGCGCAAGGCGGCATAAAACCCCATAAGTAATCCGAATACTACAAAAAATTCATCCTTTGGCGGACGAATTTCCTTCTTGAATCCGGGATGATATGCCCGTCGCCAAGGAAAACGGAACTTTAAGGAACCTTACCGACACGGAAGTCCCCAACGGACGGGACGATTTAGCCAACCATCTCCAGGCGATAATCCCCCGAGCAACGGAGTTTGCTCGGGGTTTTTTTTGGCTATGTCTGCATTAACAGTTGAAAATGCTTTTCCAGGCCAAGGGCGGCCTGGAGGCCACCCAACGGGGAGTTCCGTTCGCCGCAACGTTCCAGCCACCTGCGCCAGCCCAGATAATTTTCCAGGTACTTGG
>DATDOO010000095.1:0-10488 GCA_035293245.1 Methylococcaceae bacterium | reverse complement strand
CGCCCGCCACATCCCCATGACGCCGCCCTCTCACAGCGGGGGCCGTCGCGAACACAAAAAACGTTAAAGCCCTGGTATACGGAGTCGAGCCATGTTCCCCCGGTTGATTCGCCCGTCCTTTCTGGCCCTTCTGGTTCTGACCGCCGGGAACTCCGTTACGCCCGCCGTGGCGGGGAACGGCTTCGGCCCGCTGCCGATCAGCCTGAAGAACGTCCCGGCCCCGGAAGTTCCGGGCTTGCTCGACGGGCCGGAACCCATTGTCGTGGACAAGAAGGTGGCCATCGCGCTCGGCAAGGCGCTGTTCTGGGATACCAGCGTCGGCAGCGACGGCGTCGCCTGCGCCAGTTGCCATTTTCACGCCGGGGCGGACTCCAGGACCCGCAACCAGTTGGCGCCCGGAGGGAAATCGACCGTTTCCCAAGTTTTCGATCCCACCGCCGGCGGCGACGCGGGCGGCCCGAACTACGCCCTGAAAAAGGCGGATTTCCCGTTCTTTCGGCGCAGCAACGTCTTTGATACCACTTCGCCGGTCCTGTTTCAGTCTGACGACGTGGTTTCTTCCGCCGGCACCTTCGGCGGCGATTTTTCGGGCGTGAATGATGCCCCGGCGCCGCACGGCGGGGAGGAAGGCGACGCGTGCGCACGGAGCGCCGACGCGGTGTTTCACGTGGGCGGAGCCGGAACGCGCAAAGTCGCGCCCCGCAACGCGCCGACGGTCATCAACGCCGTCTTCAATTACCGCAGCTTCTGGGACGGCCGCGCCAACAACGTGTTCAACGGCGTCAACTCCTGGGGCGACCGCGATCCTGATGCCAACGTCTGGGTTCGGGTCAACGGCAGGACGGTGAAACAGGAGCGTCTCAGGCTGGTCAACTCCTCCCTGGCCTCGGTGGCGGTGGCGCCGCCCCTGAACGACACGGAAATGAGCTGCCGGCAACGGACGTTCAAGGACTTGGCGCGCAAGCTGCTGGATCGCTGGCCGCTGGCCAACCAGAAGGTGCATCCGCGGGACAGCGTGCTCGGGCCGTTGAGCCGCAGCATCTTCGCCGCGGACGGCAGCTTGCAGCCCGGTCTCGACACCACCTACCGCATGTTGATCATGGAAGCGTTCAACCGCAAGTATTGGGGTTCCGGCCCCAACGAGGCGCTGGGCCGGCCCGGCGACCCCGATCAGCCGGCCTACAGCCTGATCGAGGCGAACTTTCCCCTCTTTTTCGGGCTGGCAATCCAGTTGTACGAATCCACCCTGGTTTCCGACGATTCGCCCTTCGACCGCAGCGCCCGCGCCGCCGACGGCGTTCCCACCGACTTGAGCCCTTCGGCGCGGCGCGGCATGGAGCAATTCCGCAAGGACCATTGCGCCCTGTGCCACATCGGTCCGGCCTTCACCTCAGCCAGCGTGGCCACCAATGCCCAACGGGTTAAAATCCAGCCGGAAGCGTTCGGCAACGAAACGTTCACGATCGCCACCTCGGGCAACGTCGTGAACCGCTTCCTGAGCTTTGCGGGTTCCACGCTGAGCGACACCGGTTTCACCTCCACCGGCGTAACGCCGCTGGAAACGGATATCGGCCTGGGCGGCGTCGATCCCTTCGGCAAGCCGCTCTCGTTCAGCTTGCAGTATGTGCAGTTCCTCGCCGGCGATGCGGCCGGAGTGCACGACGCCCCGGTCGCATCCGTGAGGCCTTGCGACTTTCAGTTGCCCTTGGCCCTGAACGTCGCCGACCCCAAGGCGCGGATGTTCACCCAGGTGGACGGCGTCCTGCCGCAGATCCAAGGGAATGAAGGCTGCATCCGGCCGGACTGGGCCTTCCAGCCGACGCGCGACGCCACGCTGACGGAACTGTCCAAGCCGAACAGCGGCAAGACGCTCGCCGTCATGGACGGCGCGTTCAAGATTCCCGGTTTGCGCAACATCGAGTTGACCGGTCCCTATATGCACAACGGCGGCATGGCGACGCTGGAGCAGGTGGTCGAGTTCTATGCGCGCGGCGGCAACATCGACACGCCCGGCAAGAATTTCGGCTTCGTGGTCGGTTCGGGAGACATGATTGCGTCCTCCGAAGCGCGGGCCGACCTGATCGCTTTCCTGAAGACACTGACCGACGACCGGGTGCGTTACGAACGCGCCCCGTTCGACCATCCGGAAATCCGGATTCCCCATGGGCACGTGGGCGACAACTGGTCGGCAGCCGGTGGCCACGAACTGTCCGCCGAACTGGCCCAGGACGAATTTCTGCTGGTCGACGCCGTCGGCGCGGAGGGCAGGCCGGCTGCGCTGCCGGCCTTCGAGGATTACCTCCCGTAGGTGCCCCGCTGCCGTTTTTTCGAATCGATCCACAGCGCGCGGTGCCCCGTCAACCGTTCCACATCGCAACCCCAAGAGCCGGTCCCGTGCAAGGCTGCCGAAACATGTAAGGTGAATTCAATGAAACTATGCGGAAAATTCCTGCTGGGAAGTTGCCTGCTATGGGTACAGGCGGCGCTCGCCCATGGCCCTGTGCCGACATCGCTGATCGGCGTGCCGGTTCCCCCCGTCCCCGGCCTGTTGGATGGCCCCGACCCCATCGTCGTCGACAGGGACAAGGCCATTGCCCTGGGCAAGGCGCTGTTCTGGGATATCAACGTCGGCAGCGACGGCATGGCGTGCGCGTCATGCCATTTCAGCGCCGGCGCCGACTCGCGCCTCAAGAACCCCATGAATCCGGGGCAAAAAAGCCTCAATCCCGGCGGGCAAACCTTCGATGCCCTCGGGTCCGGCCAAGGGGGGCCGAACCATACCGTGCGTCTCGCCGACTTCCCGCTGCACGAATACGCCAATCCCTTTCTCCGCAGCAGCGGGCTGCTGCGCACCAGCGACGATGTTGTGTCCTCCTCGGGAACGTTCAGTGGCCGCTTCACCGGCGCCTCGCGGTTCGGCACGAGCGCCGACGAGTGCGCGCGCAGCGCCGATCCGGTTTTTCACGTCAATGGCGTCGGCACCCGGCGCGTGGAACCGCGCAACACGCCCACGGTCATCAACGCCGTGTTCAACCATCGGAATTTCTGGGACGGCCGCGCCAATAACGTGTTCAACGGCAGCAGCATCTGGGGAGACCGCGACCCGAATGCCGGCGTCTGGGTCAAGGTCAACGCCCGCACGGCCGTCAAGCAGCGCCTGCATCTGGAAAATTCCTCCCTCGCCTCGCAGGCCGTGGGGCCCGGCCTGAGCGATTCGGAAATGAGCTGCCGCCAGCGCAGTTGGCCGGACATCGGCAGGAAGTTGCTGCTGCGCCAGCCTCTGCAATACCAGAAGGTCCACGACGAGGACAGCGTTTTCGCTCCCTTGGGCCTGACCGTGAGCACGCCGGCCAATCTGCGTCCCGGACTCAATACCACCTATAAAACCCTCATCGCTCAGGCGTTCAACCCGAAATACTGGTCCTATACGCGGATTGGCCCCTTCGGCGGACCGGCAGGCCAGACGCCTTATGACCAGATGGAGGCGAATTTCGCCCTGTTCTTCGGCCTTGCAATTCAACTCTACGAGTCGACGCTGGTTTCCGACCAGGCGCCCATCGACCTCAGCCGGCGCGACGAAGAAATGCGGCCCATCGACTTGAGCACGTCGGCGCTGAATGGCTTCGACAGTTTCGTCCTGAATCATTGCAATCTGTGCCACGCCGGCCCCACCCTGACGGCCGCCGCGATCCAGGGCAACGCCGCGCTGGTCGCCCCGGGAACCGGACAGTTCTATGGGCCTCCCCACAGCCGGATCGCCTTCGGCCCGGATGCGCTGGGTCTCTATGCCGGCGCCAGGGCCGCGGGAATCAGCCCGTACGTCAATGTGGTGACCCGCGATCGGGCCAAAACCGGTGGCTTACGGCTCATGGACTTCGGTTTCGCCAACACCGGCGTCGGCGATCCCAATGCCGATCCGGGCCTGGGCGGCACGGACGACTTCGGCAACCCGCTGTCGTTTACTTCGCAGTACCTCCAGTATCTGCAGAACAACCCGGCCGGCGTGCGCGACGGGGTGGTCGCCACGGTGCGTTCCTGCCAATTCATCGCCCCGCTGGCGGTCAACACAACCAGCACCAACAGTTCCACATTTACCGTTCCCGACGGCATTGTTCAGGACGGCGGCAGGCCGGGAGAGGTGTTGCGGGATGAAAATTGCCCATCGGCAGCCCATGCCTATATCCCCACCCCCGAAACAGCCGCTGCGAATCTGTCCGGCCAGAAGATGGCCCACTCGGACCAGGGCGTTTTCAAGATCCCCAGCCTGCGCAACGTCGAACTGACGGGCCCCTACATGCATAACGGCGGCATGGCCACCTTGGAGCAGGTTGTCGAGTTTTATGCCAGGGGCGGCAATTTCGACAGCATCCACAAGCACAACGGCACCACAATCGCGACCCTGGCCGGATTCGACGACCCGGAATTCGGCCCTGCCATGATTGCCGATCTGGTGGAGTTCATGAAATCGCTGACCGACGAGCGCGTCCGCTACCAAAAGGGCCCCTTCGACCATCCGGAAATCGTCATTCCCCATGGCCACGAAGGCGATGAGTTCGGGGTGAACGCCGACAACCCGCTGGAAGCGTCCTTGGCCAGGGAGGAATACCTGATTCTGCCCGCAGTCGGGGCGAATGGCTCGGCTACGCCGATTCCGCGCTTCGACGAACGCCTGGCGCCGTAATCGGCCCGCTGCCCCGAGACTGTTATTGACCTATCCCGGATAGACACATGAACGCACTGAAGAACTGTCGACACCTGATGCCCGTTCTGCTGGCGCTGGCTCCAGCCGTGCTTTGGATACCCTCGGCACAGGCGGCCGCCGCGTTTGCCGGCAGCGCGGCCCTCACCTTTACCGTCAACCGCATCGTCAATCTGGACAATCCGGGCGACCTGACGGCGCTGACGGTCACGGGGTCTTTCGAACAGGCCTCGCCACCGGACTACTCCGTCACGCTCACCGGTGACGGCTCCGTGAGCGACGACAACCCGGTTGCGGGCCCGGTTTCCGTGGGAAGCGGGGTGTTCAACCATACGTTCGCGGTCAGCGGCAGCGTCGGCAACGGCAGCGTGAATTCCTCGCACTTGGGACTGTTCGGCCTGAGCTTCGAGAACACGGGCAGCGACGGTTACGCGATCGGCGTGACCCTGGACTATCTGCTCGATGCGGCGATCCTGGGCCAGTACGCTGCCGGCGCCGTCGACCTGGACTTTTACAACGAAGGCTTTTCGTTCATCGGCTTCGACCACGCTTCGGCCAATGACCAACACACCGGAAGTTCGGGCGAATTCAGCTTCGTTCTGAACCCCGGCGAATTTGAGGCGCTGTATGCCGATGTGCGAATTACCGGCAATCTGGAGGCG
The DNA here is from genome assembly GCA_035293245.1 of Methylococcaceae bacterium. GTDB lineage: Bacteria > Pseudomonadota > Gammaproteobacteria > Methylococcales > Methylococcaceae > DATDOO01. Next base: position 5,127 of record DATDOO010000095.1, on the reverse strand, counting down.
TCCGCCGTTCCCCTTCCGGCCGGCTTGTGGCTATTGCTCGCCGGCTTGTCGGCCGTCGCCGTCGTCGGCAGGCGCAACGGTTCGCGCCCCGAGACGCACCCGGTCCCCAATGCGTAGCATACGGCAGCGGCGGTTCCAGGCGTGACCTTTTACTGCCGGTTTCCCCAAAGCTGTTCCAGCCGTTGATCCCGCCCGCAGTTATAGCGGTAGAACTTGTAGCGGATGGGATTCTTCCGGTAATAGTCCTGATGGTATGTCTCGGCGGGGTAGAAGACCGCAGCCGGCGTAATCTCGGTCACGATCGGCCCGGGAAAGGTCTTGCTCCGTTCCAGCGCCGCCCTGGACTCTTCGGCCAGGCGCCGTTGCTCGTCGTTGCGATAGAAAATGGCCGTGCGGTATTGGTGGCCGATGTCGCAGAACTGCCGGTCTTTCACCGTGGGATCGACATTGCGCCAGAAGACTTGCAGCAGTTCGGCATAGCCGATCTTCGCCGGGTCGTAGACGACTTCGACGGCCTCGGCATGGCCGCTGCCGCCCGCGGAGACTTCTTCATAGGTGGGGTTTGGCGTGGACCCTCCGCTGTAACCCGAGGTGGTCGAGACCACGCCCGGCAGCATGTCGAACGGCGGCTCCATGCACCAGAAGCAGCCGCCGGCGAAGGTGGCCTTGGCGAACGCATCTTCAGCCGGCGTTTTCCCGGCCTCCCCTTCCGCCGCACGCGCACCTGCCGCCGACAACAAAGGCAGCAGCGCCAGCAGCAAGACAAAAACCGGTCTGTTCATGGCAAGCGCTACTATTTGGCTTCAAACAGCTTCGCGTATTCGCCGTAGCCTTCCTTGACCAGGTCTTCCCTGGGGATGAACCTGAGCGACGCCGAGTTCATGCAATAACGCTTGCCGGTAGGCTGGGGACCGTCGTCGAACACGTGGCCCAGATGGGAATCCGCGTGCTTGCTGCGCACCTCGGTCCGCACCACGAACCAGGAGCGATCCTGTTTCTCGACGACGTTGGCGGATTCCAGCGGGCGGGTGAAACTCGGCCAGCCGGTGCCCGAGTCGTACTTGTCCAGCGAGCTGAACAGCGGTTCGCCCGAGACGATGTCCACATAAATTCCTTCCCGGTGGTTGTCCCAGTAAACGTTCCGGAAAGCCCGCTCGGTGCCATCCTCCTGGGTCACCTGGAACTGCTCGGCGGTCAATTTCTTTTCGAGTTCGGCCTTGTTCGGCTTTACGAAATTCGCTGTTTCCCAGGACATGGCATAACCTCCGTAGGCCAACAACACCAGCATCAAATACCGTTTCATCCGACTTCTCCGCGAGGGAATGTGGGGCAGGTATTTCGACAAGAATTTCCCGGCAATTCTCCCCGACTGGAATCAAGCCATGCTCTATCGCCTCCTCGCCGACCTGACCGTCGTCCTGCATTTCGCCTTCATCCTGTTTGTGCTGGCGGGCGGCCTGGCGGTGCTGCGCCATCCGCGGCTGGTCTGGCTGCACCTGCCGGCTGTTGTGTGGGGTGCGGCGATCGAATTCACCGGCTGGATCTGCCCCCTGACGCCGCTGGAGCAAGCGCTGCGAATCAAGGCGGGGGATGCGGGGTACGGCGGCGGGTTCATCGAGCACTACCTGATTCCCTTGCTCTATCCGGGTGCGCTGACTCCGGAGATACAGATCGTGCTGGGTGTTGCGGTGATCTGCGTGAATGGGGCGGTGTACCTAGTCGTTTGGAAGGGGAGAAGAGCCGGGTTCTCCGGCTGACGGCGTCAACTTTACGTAATCAGCAACGCCACCGGATTGACCCAGGCCGTCGCCCTGGCGCAAAAGGAGGCCCAGGCGGCGGATCAAGCCTCGCACTCAGCCATGGTCCACATCGGCTTGCGATAAATCATCCAGGGAGCGGGAAAATCACCCTTGGAGGCGTTCCCTTGGCAGAGCCGAAAGAGGGGTTTCCCTTCGCCGAGCTTGCCTGTTCCGATCAACGCAGATCAGAAAAAACGGACAAAAATCATCGCTCTGTTCCTACAAGAATTTCATCCAGCGACTGACAAGCAAAATCGAATCTTTTTGCACCATGACGAATGCCTAGCGCTGCTTGGCGGTGAAGACCGCCGTTTGACTTAAGAAGAGCGCTTCCGGCAAAAAACATCGACGTATCGGCCAATGCGCGTTCGTAGGCCGGGGACAGGGAATCACATGAAGGATTGTCTCGCATGATCGGATCGATTCGCCGCTCGATTTTCGGGATGTTGCTGCTCCTTTCGACGGGGCTGATCTTTTCACCGCACGCCTTGGCTACAACCGTCGAAATCTCGCGGGGAATCGCCTGGCTCAACAGCCAGATTCAGGGGGACGGCAGCCTGGCCGGAGAAGCCGTTTCCTTGGCGACACCGCTGCAAGTCCGGGCCGAAGCGCTCGTCACCTTGGCTGGTGCGTCGATCCCATCGACAAGCCTGGGGAACCTGCTCGGCACGGACAGCGAAAATACCACTGAATACATGGCCAGACGCATTCTGGCCCTTCGGGCCGCCGGCCGCGCGACCGGAGGCATCGTCCCGGCTTTGACCGCGAATCAAAACGCGGACGGCGGTTTCGGCGGCGCGCCGGGCTTTGCCAGCAACGCGCTGGATACGGCCTGGGCCTTGCTGGCGCTCGATGGGGCATCCGGCAGCGCGGTTTCCATGATTGCTCCGGCGCTGGACTATCTGCAAACCGTCCAGGCCGGTACCGGCGCCTTCGCGGCAGGCGACCCGGAGGATGTCTACGTCAGCGCGGTTGCCCTGGCCGCGCTGGAAGCCCACGCCTCCCAATACCCTCTGAACATCCCGATCGGCAAGACCGTTTCCTATCTGGAGAGCCGGAAAGACTCCAACGGCGTGTGGGCCGGTTCCCCGTGGCTGACTTCCGTGGTTTACCTAGCCTTGCATGATTTCGTGACGGTGGAACCGGATGCGGGCGCGGTGCGCAATTTTCTGATCGGCACCCAAGCCGCGGACGGGAGCTGGGAGGGCGGCGACCCGTTCGCGACGGCGCTCGCCTTGCGCGCCCTGGCCGCCACCTGGATCGCGCCCACCTATCCGACCCTGGCGCACCTCCAGGGCCAAGTGGTGGACGCCCAGACCCGCCTGCCCCTGGACGGCGTCGCAGCGACCTTAAGCAACGGCCAGATTACCGAGCGGATCACGACCACGGCCGGCCAGTTCCAGTTCCTCAACCTGTCGCCGGGGAATTACGAGTTCACCCTCGCCCTTGCCGATTACGGCACGCTGTCCATGCCCTTGAATCTTGTTTCCGGGCAGACCCTAAATTTGGGCGTATTGGCAATGGCAAAACCCCAGGGAGCGACCACGGGCACCGTCACGGGCACGGTGCGCGATGCGCTGAATGGCCAGCCGCTCGCCGGGGTCCGGATTGCCGTGGACGGCCAGGCACTCGCCGCATTCAGCGCCGACGACGGCACCTACCAGATCGCCGGCGTCCTTGCAGGATCACTGACGCTGACGGCAACCAAGACCGGCTATACCACCGTCAGCGGTTCCGGCCAACTCACCGCTGGAGGACAACTCCTGTTCTCGCCGGTGCTGGCCTTCGGTCTCGAAAGCGACACCGCCATCCAGGGCCGGGTGACGCATGCCGTGACCGGCGAGCCGCTGGCGGGTGTTACCCTGACCGTGACCGGCGCCAATGCGCTTTCGACCACCACGGATGCATTGGGGCAATATCGCCTCGGCAATCTCGCCAGCGGTCTGGTGACCGTCACGGCTTCGCTCGGCGGTTTCAGCGACGTGACGTACAGCGGGACCCTCCAGGGGGGTTCCACCCTGTTTTTCTCGCCCGCACTCACGCCCGTAGGAACGCCGATCGACCCCACGAAAGTCTCCGGCACCGTGCGCGACGCCGCGACCGATGGGCCCCTCGACGGCGTGCTGGTCAGCAGCGGCGGCACGGCCGTCACCACCGGCGCCGACGGCCGTTTCCTGATCGCCAAATCCACCAGCATCTCCTTTGCCAAGACCGGCTACATCGGTGGCACCCTCACGTTCGAATCGGCCAGTTCCGCCCTGAGCGGCGCGCAGGATTTGGGCGACATCCGCCTCCTGCGGAAGGATTTCCAGGGTGCCATGCTGCCGGATTTGCTGGTGCAGGGAATCGAGACTTCGGAACTGATCGTCGACCCGCAAAATCTCGGGGCGGAAGGAATCGTCAAGGTCAGCGTGGCCAATTTCGGCCAAACCGCCCCCACGAATGACGCCGTCGTCACCCTTTACGAGGATACCGACGGCGATGGACAGGCGGGAGCCGCGGACCGGCTGTTGGGCAGCGGCACGCTGGCCGCCGGCCTCGCGCCCGACGGCCAGGCGGCCACGGTGTCCATCGAAGTGGGCCGTTTCGCGCGCCTGTTCCGCAACAGCCGTCTCCTGGCGGTCGTCGACGAAGGACAGGCGGTCGCGGAAGTGCGGGAGACCAACAACCGCGCCTTCTCCTCCTGCCTCAAACCGTTCCCCTTCGTCGACGACTTCAACGACGGGGTGCTTGACGGGTGGACGCCTATTGGAGGGTCCTCGCGCAACATTGTGAATGGCATTCTGGTGGTCAATGGCGGCAACAGCTCAGCTTGGACGGGTGACCGGAATTGGACCGATTACACCGCAGAAGTCCGGTTGCGCTTCCCGAACGGCGGCGGCAACGACGCCGGCCTCCAGGTGCGGCATCTCGGCACAGCGATCCATTCCGCCTATCAATTGCGAATCAAAGCCCACCACGCGCGCATCATCTACGAAGGAAACGGCATCAACGAAGCGCCGTTCACCGTGGAAGCCAACCGCTGGTACACCCTGCGCATGGACGTCGCCGGCAAGAGCCTGCGCGCCTACATCGACAACCAGCTTCTTTTCGCCCGGGACGACATCAATCCAAAGAACGCCCAAGGCGCCGTCGGGTTTCAGGAGGATGGCGTTCTGGCGGAATACGACGACCTGCGCGTCTTCGGTCCGGCTTCGCCGGGGCCCGCCGACATCTCCGCCTCGGCCCCGCGCATCGTCGACCTGGGTGCAAGCGGGGCGGAGTTGCGGGCTCGCATCGGCAACGGCGGCGGCCTCAATGTGCCGGCGGGCACCAGCATCGCGTTCTT
>DATDOO010000094.1:0-9317 GCA_035293245.1 Methylococcaceae bacterium | reverse complement strand
CACCACCTGGAACGCTTCTCCCAAAGACTCCGCCGGCCGCCACGGCCACTGGGAGCAAAGCCTGCTGGGCATCGACGTGCAGGACGCGGACGATCCCCTGGAAATCGGCCACATCATCCGTTCCCACGACCCGTGCCTGGTGTGCACGGTCCACGTTTTGGGCAAGGATCGCCGTTTATCTCTCCGGCCGTAGCCCCGTGACCGCCGGCCGCCACATCATCTGCTTCGGCAATGCCCTGCATGGCGACGACGGTTTTGGTCCCTATATGTACCAGCGTTTGCTCCAACTGGAGTGGCCAGGCGACGTGCGCCTGTTCAACGCCGCCACTTCCAGCCTGGATGCCTTGGCCTGGCTGGAGGACTGCCGCGAGGCGATTCTGGTGGACGCCCTGGCCAACCGGGGCAGCCCGGGGACGGTGCACGTTTTCAAACCCGAGGCGCTGGAGGGACTGGGAAACGACTTGTCGGGGCACGCCGCCGGCATCCCCTACCTGTTGCAAGCGGCCGCGGCCATATACGGCACGCTGCCGGAGGTCGTTGTGGTCGGCGCCGAAGTCGGCCACGTCGCCCCTTTTGCGCCGGGATTGACCCCGGCGGTTGCTCATGCAGCGGAACGCGCCCTCGGTGTAATCCGTGACCGTTTGATGTCTTAAGTATCGTGAAAAATTCCCGCAACCGCGTGCCGGTCGAGTCGGTGGCTCTGGCACCTGACGCCATCCCACTGCGCTGGATGGGGCAGGTACTCCTGCCGGGGCAGATGCGACCGGTGAAAATCCTCATCTTTTCCATGCCCGACGGGTACGTGGCGCTGCGCGCCGAATGTTCCCGCGAGGGCCAGAACCTGGCGCAGTGCGACTTGCGCGCCCGGGGCGCGTTGGCGTGCCCGACCCACGCCAAGCCGATCGGGCTTCTGGAAAGCGGATTCCGCGCCTGCCGCGAGCAGGAAGCCTTTTTCATTCCGCTAGCGGACAGCGGCCAGCCGCTGCCCTATGCGGCAACGACGCCCATCGCCGAAGATCTGGCGGCGATCATCGCCAGGTTGCAGCACGAGGTGGAACAATTAACCCTGGCCAATTTCAAGAAGGAACGGCAGATCACCGCCATCAGCCAGAGCATGGACGCCATGCTGCGGGAATCGGAACTGAAAAAGCGCCAGTTGGAGGAACTCATCGGCCGGCAGCACTCCCTGGCCCGTTTCATCAGCCGGGTGATGGACAGCATGGATGGGTTGCTGGTGGTGGTCGACACCGAGGGACGCATCAAGCAGGTCAACATGGCCTTGCTGCGCGAACTGGAATTCGATGCGGAGGAGTTGCTGGGCCAGCCGTTCGACAATTTACTGGCCCCCGCCGACCGGGAAAAGCTGGAGGCCCAGTTGCCGCCCCTGCCCTGGCCGCTCCGCTCGGTGACGCTGGAAAATATCCGCCTCAACAACGGCTATGCCGCCGAACATTGGCTCTCAATCAGGAACGCCACGCAGTCCACGGCCTATTTGCTCAAGGGCAGCCTGCTGTATTCCGACCAGGGCAAACTGGAAGGCGCGGTGATCACCGGTACCAACATCAGTCTGCTCAAGGAGCGCGAGGCGAAGCTCCGCTTGAGCGCCAAGGTATTTGAAAACAGCGGCGAAGCCATTTCCATCACCGACGCTGACGGCACCATCCTGGACGTCAACGCCGCGTTTACCGCAATCACCGGCTACGACAAATCCGAAGTGGTCGGCAAAAATCCGCGGATATTGAAGTCGGGCTGGCACGACCAGAATTTCTACACGCAAATGTGGCACGACCTGCTCAGCGTGGGCTACTGGCACGGCGAGATGTGGGACCGGCGCAAGAATGGGCAGACCTATCCCATCTGGCTCACCATTAACGCGGTGGCCGATGAAAATGGCGTGACCAGCCACTATGTCGCCATTTTCTCGGATATCAGCAGCCTGAAAAATACCGAGCAGAAGCTCGAACAACTGGCCTATTACGATCCGCTGACGGCGCTGCCCAACCGCTTTTTGTTCAAAAATCGCCTGGGACACGAATGCGCTCTGGCGCAGCGCAACCAGACCCGGCTGGCGGTGTTTTTCATCGATCTGGACCGCTTCAAGAACATCAACGATACGCTCGGCCATTGGGCGGGAGATTGTTTGCTGCAGGATGTGGCGGTGCGCATCCAGACCTGCGTGCGCAAGTCCGATACTGTGGCGCGACTGGGCGGCGATGAATTCACCGTCATCCTTTCCGGCCTGGACGAAGCCCAGGAAGCGGCGGACATCGCGCAAAAGATCCTTCGGGCGCTGGAGTTGCCGGTGTTTGTCGACAATCACCCTATTTACGTCAGCGCCAGCATCGGCATCTCCCTCTGCCCCGACGACGGCGACGATTTCAACGTTCTGACCAAAAACGCCGACGCCGCCATGTACGCGGCCAAGGCCAAAGGGCGGGGCACTTTCCAGTATTTCGAAGCGCGCATGAATGAGGAAGCCCAGCAGCGCATCGAACTGGAAACCAAGCTGCATCGGGCATTGGAAAACCACGAGTTCGAATTGCATTACCAGCCCAAAGCCGATGTCGGCCGGGAGACGATCACCGGGGCGGAGGCCTTGATCCGTTGGCACCACCCCATCGACGGCATCATCCCCCCGGACAGGTTCATTCCCGTCGCCGAAGAAACCGGCTTCATCCATGCCCTGGGCCGGTGGATATTGCGCGCCGCCTGCCTGCAGGCCAAGGCGTGGGCCGACCAGTTCTACGGCATTCGCATCGCGGTCAATTTGTCCGCCAAGCAGTTGCTGGCCGACGACTTCATCGCCGACCTGGACGAAATCCTCGCGGAAACCGGCGTGTCGCCCCGCTGGATCGAATTGGAAATCACCGAAAGCGTGGTCATGCACGACATCGACACGGCCACCCGCAGGCTGCGGTCCATCGCCGAAAAAGGCATCAAGATCGCCATGGACGATTTCGGCACGGGGTATTCCTCCCTGTCTTACTTGCGCAAGCTGCCGGTGCAGGTCCTCAAGATCGACCGCTCCTTCATCCGGGATTATCAGGACGCCGGGAATGAGGAGGTGGCGGCCCTCATCAAAACCATCATTGCCCTGGGCCACGGCCTCAACATGCGGGTGGTCGCGGAAGGGGTGGAAACCCCGCAGCAACTGGAGTTATTGAATGCCCATGGCTGCGACGAAATCCAGGGCTATCTGTTGTCGCGGGCCTTGCCGGCGGCGCAATTCGAGCATTTTTACGCCGAGTTCCTGAACTTCGCGGAGAGGTGTGCGCCGTAATCCGAAAAAGCCGGACTAACCGGCCTGCCGGAAAGAAACGGGCAACAGCGACCGGCCAAATAGAAAGCCCAAGATGTGCAACGTGGCGGTGGCGGCGACAAAACCCGCCGCATAGCCGGCAAAGTCCACGCCGTTTTGCATTTCCAGGCCGTGGGCGTAGCCGTGGAACAGGCCGAAGAGCCCGGTCAGGAGGACGGCGGGCAGGGGGGAGAGGCGGGTGCGGGTGGCGATGAATCCGGCGAGCATCACGACGGAAAAGGCGATGCCGGTTTCGGCGCCGGCCAGCGGGATGCCGAAAGCGCCCAGCGTGCCGCCGAGCACCATGACCAGCACAAAGGCGAAGGGCAGTTTCCAGGACTGGCCGGCAGACAGCATGGATGCCCACAGCCCCACGCCGAACATGGCCAGGAGGTGATCGACGCCGGAAAACGGATGCGCGAATCCGGAGGCGAAGCCGTCCACCAGATGCTGGCCGGTGTGCGCCAGGGCGGGGGAGGAGGCGAAAATGCCAAGGAGGAAAAGCGTTTTACGGGGCAGGTGCATGACGTCTCCTGTATACGGGTTTATGGCCGGATCAAACTTTCCCAGCGCTCCGGGCGGGCGTCGCTCAAAAGGCCGCGCGCGAATTCCACGGATTGTTCCAGATGCCGCTCGGCGGCGGGGGTCAGGCTTTCCCCCAGTTCGAAGCGCTCGCCGCGGATGCACAACACGAAAGCGGGCGGCGGCGCGTGCCGCTCGACCTGTTCGTACACCGAAAGCAGCGCGCCGGGGGTGAGCGCATGGGTGCTCGGGCTGGGAGAACGGGCGGGCTGGACGCGCTGGAAGACGAAGGGAGCCGGGGTATGGTGCCCGGCGTCGACGAACAGCACCTGCTTGCGGCCCGCCATGTCCAGGGCGTGTTCGATCTGCAGTTGGTAGTCTTCGAGCAACTCCACGCCGTCCGCCTCGGCAAGGGCGGAGATTTCCCGCAGCAACAGCGGCCCCAGCGCGTCGTCCCCCCGGCTCTCGTTGCCCACGGCGATGATCAACAGCGGCGCAGGATCAGTGGAGAGCGCCATCGGCATTCTTGGCCAGCCGGTGCAGCAAGCCGCCCTCCGCGTCCAGCAGCTCCACCTCGAGGGGCATCTTGCCCAGGGCGTGGGTGGCGCAGGACAGGCAGGGGTCGAAAGCGCGGATGGCGACTTCGATGTGGTTGAGCAGGCCCTCGGTGATTTCGTTGCCGTGCAGGTAGCGCTTGGCCACGTGACGGATGGACTCGTTCATGGCCTGGTTGTTGTTGGTGGTGGAGACGATGAGATTGCACATGGTCACGATGTCGTTTTCGTCCACGCTGTAATGGTGGAACAGCGTGCCGCGCGGAGCTTCGATGACACCCACGCCCTCCTGCTGGCGCTCGCCCGACGCCATCAGCTCCCCGCCCAGAATGTCCGGATCGTGTAGCAGGTCCTTGATACCTTCCGCGGCATGCAGCATTTCGATCATGCGCGTCCAGTGGTAGCTCAGCGCCGCGTGAATGGGGCTGCCGCCGGCGTAATCCATGAATTCGCGCCGTTCGTGGTCTGCGAACGGGGAGGAAATGCTGTCGCAGTTTTGCACCCGCGCCAGCGGCCCGACCTTGTACCAGCCGTTTTCCTTGCCCAGGGACTTGAGGAAAGGGAACTTCATGTAACTCCAGGTCCGCACTTCTTCTTCAATGTGCTGGGAGTAATTGCGGCACTCCACCCGGTCGAAGATCAACGTGCCCGCGTCGTCGCGGGCGCGCAGGGTGCCGTCGTACAAATCCATGGCCCCGTCCGCTCCCACCAGCGACAAGAGATTGGAGCGGCACATGCCGAAGCTGTTGTAGAGCGCCGGGTTGGCGTTGTGCAGGCGCCTGACCAGGCTGACCGCGTCGCGGCTCCAGCCGATGATGGTGTAAATGTCCTTGAGCAGCTCGTCGCGCTCGGCCAGCGTGAGCGACTTGTTGACCCCGCCGGGAACCGAGCCGGTGCCGTGGATGCGCTTGCCGGCGGTATGCCGGATGACTTCCTGGCCGTATTTGCGCAAGAGGACGCCCTGCCGGGCGGCTTCCGGGTGCGCCGCGGCGATGCCGACGATGTTGCGCTTGGCCACGTCCGAGTCGAAGCCGAACAGCAAATCCGGCGAGCACAGGTGGAAAAAGTGCAGGGCGTGGGACTGGAGAATCTGGCCAAAATGCATCAGCCGGCGGATTTTTTCCGCCGTGGGCGTGAGCTTGCGGGCGCCGACGATGACATCCATGGCCTTGGATGCCGCCAGATGGTGGGACACCGGGCAGATGCCGCACAGCCGCTGCACCGCGACGGGCACTTCCCAGTAGGGCCGGCCCTGGATGAAGCGCTCGAAGCCGCGGAATTCCACGATGTGCAAACGCACTTGATGGATTTTGTTGTCTTCGTCCAGCAGCAGGGTGACCTTGCCGTGGCCCTCCACCCGGGAGACCGGGTCGATGGCGACGCGCCGCAAGGTTTCCGGGTGCTCGGCGGTTTCCAGATGGTAGGTCATGGGCGTTCCTCGGCGCTTAGTCGAAGTGCATCAGTTCGTGGCCCAGGGACGGCTCCCTGCCGGCCAGCAAATCGGTCAGCACTTTCCAGATGGTGTCGCCCGACGGCGGACAGCCGGGGATGAAGTAATCCACTTTCACCACCTCGTGAATGGGATGCACCTTGTTGAGGGGCAGAGGCAGTTCCGGGTCGTTGGGAATCAGGCCGTTATGCAGGCCGGGACTGGTGTGGTAGACCTCTTCCAGGATCATGGCCAAAGGGATGGGGTTGCGCTGGGCCGGCAGGCCGCCGTTGATGGCGCAGGCGCCCACGGCGATCAGCACCTTGCACTGGCGGCGGAACTCCCTGAGCACGTGGACGTTTTCGGCGTTGCACACCCCGCCTTCGATGAAGCCGATGTCGCAGGCGCCGACTTCCTTGATGTCGGTGAGGGGCGAGCGGTCGAATTCGATGTGTTCGACCAGGTCGAAGAGGCGTTCGTCGATGTCCAGCAAGGACATGTGGCAGCCGAAGCAGCCGGCCAGGGAGGTGGTGGCGACCTTGAGTTTTTCAGCCATGTCAATTGCCCTCCCGGTCCTGGGTCGCGCAGTTTCGGCTGTAAGGCGGGCATACCCGGCCGTCCCCCGCATCGCCGCCGGCGGGCGGTGTCTGACGTGCCGAATCCAGATGCACGTCCACGTAGTCCGCAATGGGCTTCGTGTCGAAAGTGCGCTGGCCGTAAGGCACGGCGAAGCCCTTGCGCTTGGGCAGAATCACCCCCACCGGACACACTTCGGCGGCTTTATCGCCAGAGGCGAAGTCCGTATCGGCCAACTGGTGCGATTCGGCGTCGACCAGAAGATGCGTTTTGATGCCGCGCCCGCCCAGCGCGAAGACATTCTTGCCGTCCACGTCCCGGCTGGCGCGCACGCACAGCGAGCAGAGGATGCAGCGGTTGAAGTCCAGCAGAAAGTCCGGATGGGAGGCGTCCACCGGCCGGTTGGGAAAGAAGTGGTCGTAATGGGGCGTCATCATCCCCAGATGGTAGGCCGTGGCCTGTAACTGGCAGTCGCCGCTTTTCTCGCAGGAGGGGCAGAAGTGGTTGCCTTCCACGAACAGCATTTGGGTCAAAGAACGGCGTTCGGCGTTGAGTTCCTCTGTGTCGCTCTCCACCGTCATGCCGGCAGCGGCGCGCATGGTGCAGGAGGCGATCTGGCGGCCGTCCACCTTGACGGTGCACAGTTTGCAGGAGCCGTGGGGCGCGAATTCCGGGTGGTAGCACAGGTGTGGAATGTATGCCCCCGCCGCCTGGGCCGCTTGGATGATGGTCTGGCCGGGTTCGAAAGGGATTTCCCGGCCGTCCAGGGTGAAGGTGTCGCTCATGGTTCGTCTCCCAGGGCCTGGGCATGGATGTGCGCGCCGGCGTCGTCGCGATGGGTCATGCGCCGTGCCGCGTCCAGGGACCAGTCCAGGTTGAAGGCGGGCGTGTAGTCCTTCTGCTGCAAGTGCTTTTCGTAGGCTTGCGGGAATTTGGCGATGGTGTCCAGCACCGGGTTGCAGGCGGTGTGGCCCAGGCCGCAGTGGCTCATGGAGCGCAGCAGGTGGTTGAGCTTCTTGATCTCCTCGAAGTCGTACGGCGAGCCGTGGCCGTTGTGCAGTTTGTCCATGAGGTTGCGCTGCAGGGAGGTGCCCACCCGGCAGGGTGTGCAGAAGCCGCAGCTCTCGTGGGCGAAGAAGTGGGCGAAGTTGCGCGCCACTTCGAACATGTCGCGGCTTGTGTCGAATACCATGAAGGCGCCGGCGGTGGGGATGTCTTCGAAGGCGATGCGGCGGCCGAATTCGTGCCCGGCGACGCACACCCCCGACGGCCCGCTAATCTGCACGGCCTGGGTGTCCTTGGCGCCGCAATCCTGCAGCACTTGGCCCACAGTGACACCGAAGGGATATTCGTAAATGCCGGGGTTTTCGCAGTCGCCGGACACGGACAGAATCTTGCTGCCGGCCGACTTGTCCGTGCCGATGGCGGCGTACCAGGCGCCGCCGTGCACGGCGACCAGGGTGGAAGCGGCGAAAGTCTCCACGTTGTTGACCACGGTGGGCTGATTCAAATAGCCCGAAGTCACGGGGAAGGGCGGGCGGTTGCGCGGCGTGCCGCGCTTGCCTTCCAGGGATTCGATGAGGGCCGATTCCTCGCCGCAGATGTAGGCCCCGGCGCCCAGGTGGATTTCGATGTCGAAGTCGAAGCCTGCGTGTCCCAGGATGTTCGCGCCCAGCAGCTTGTCATGCCGGCGGCGTTCCAGGGCGCCGTTCAGGCGGTCCAGCAGGTAGCGGTATTCGCCGCGCAGGTACAGAAAGCCCTTGCGGGCGCCGATGGCGAAGGCGCACAGGGTCATGCCTTCGAACACCCGGTCGGCGTAACTGGTCAGCAGCACCCGGTCCTTGAAGGTGCCCGGCTCGCCTTCGTCGGCGTTGCACACCACGTAGTGGGCTGTGCCGGTAGCGTTGCGGCAGGCTTCCCACTTCAGGCCGGTGGTGAATCCGGCCCCGCCGCGGCCGCGCAGTTTGGAGGCTTTCACCTCGCCGATCAGCGCTTCCGCTCCGCGGGCGAAAGCCGCCTGGAGGGCTTCGCCCGGCTGGAAGTCGCTGCCCAGCAGGATGTCCTTGCGGCGGATGTTGTCCTCGACGCGGAAATACTCGGCGGGCCACTGGGATAAAGGCGTTTCCTGGCGCACCAGTTGGGCGATCTCGTCCACCCGCTGCTCGGTGAGGCGGGTGACGGCGATGTTGTTGACCAGCATGGCCGGTCCCTGGTCGCCCATGCCGGTGCAGGAGGTGGTGTCCACGCTGACCAGCCCATCCTCGGAAACCTTGCCGCGCTCGATCCACAACTGCCCGCACAGCCTTTCCAGCAAATCCATGTTGCCCGACATCCGTTCGATGATGTTGTCGGAAAACAGGATGCGGAATTTTCCGGGGGGCTGAAGGTAGAAAAACGAATAGAAACTGGCGACGCCCTCGATTTGGGTGCGGGGCGCCCGGAGCTTGTGCGTCAGATAATCGATGACCTGGGGTGCGATGTAGCCGAGCGTTTCCTGCGTCTCGCGCAAAATCTGCATCAGATTGACCGGATCGGACCGGTAGCGCCCAAGAATGGTGTCGATGGAGGTTGTGTCCATACCGAGGTACCACCGTTCCAAGTTTGTACGGGGGATGAGGATGCCACGCCATTAAACTTGAAGCAATCCATGGCGGCCGCCCCGCCGGGATCGTTCAGCAAATGCGCGGCAGTTGCTCTCCGCTGGGCAAATCCAGGAGGCGCTCCACGCCGAAAGACGTGCGCAGGCCGACTTGGCCCCTGCCGGCATCCCGCACCCGGCCGATGCGGTTGGCCCCTTGGCCCAGGGGATGCCGATCCAGCAATGCCAGGGCCGTTTCTGCGTGCGCTTCCGGCACGAAGATCGCCATCCGCCCCTCGTTGGCCACGTACAGCGGGTCCAGGCCGAGGATTTCGCAGGCGGAGCGGACCGCTTCCGATA
>DATDOO010000093.1:0-2356 GCA_035293245.1 Methylococcaceae bacterium | reverse complement strand
GACTGAGCTACCAACCCCCAAGACCGCCCGGCTTGGTTTCAAGCCATTGGGAAGGAGAGCCGCCGCCAGGGCGGACTCCGGGCGAAGCAAACCGCGTCGCGCAAGCTAGACGACCGGCCTGTGTCGCGCAAGGCCGTTTTCCTGCTCGTCTCTCGGTCGCACGGCCAGTTCACGAAGCGCATCGGAAGCCGGGTTGGCGGGCCTGAAGGCAGCGAATGGCATAGCGATGATGTTCGGCGTTCATCGCGCCGAAAAAGTCAGTGGTGGTTTTATGCCGGGGCTTCTGCTGCCGGCTGCGCCAATGCACGAACAGGCTGTTGCTCAATCGCCGGAACATCCCGATGACGCGCATGGATTGGGGCAGCCGCACGCGGCATTGATCGTCGCGGTGTGAGACGTCCAGGCGCTGGTGCAGGCCGCTTTCGATGCCCCAGGCCGCGCGGTTGCACTCCAACCACTGGGCGGCGTTCAACTCCTCGGGCAACAGGCTGGTGACCAGCGCGACGGTTTCCGGGGCGTGCTGGCGCAGGTGGCGGCGCAAGAGCGCGACTTGTTCCACGCCGGGAAAATCCACCGCCTCGGCGCTGGCCGCAAGGGAACGCAGCACGCGTAGTTCGGGCTGGCCTTTGTTGAACTCACGGCGGCCCGCCAGCGTGGTCGTGGCTTCCCGAGGGGGAAAAACCCGCCGGCGGGGCGGGCACGAGTTTTTCGATGTTCGCCCGCAACGTGGGCTGATTGGCTTTGACGGTCAGCAGATAATCGGCACCGTGTTCGAGCACCAGTTCCCGCGCGGTCTGGTCCTGGGTGTGGAGGGCGTCGAGACTGACTTTGCGCCCGTCCAGGTCGAGCCGTTTGAAGAGCGCGCGGGCCACGGGGATTTCATTGGTCTTCTGATCCACCAACGCGCTGCCCAGGTAGTGCTGGCTGGGCACGGTCACGGCCGTGAGCACGGCGTGGCCGCCGCCGTGCCGGGGCTCTTTGCCGTCCAGCACGATGAGTTCTTCGGGCGGCGCGGGGCCGCGGATTTGTGCCTGCACGTGGAGGAAAACTTTTTCCAGGGCGTCGGCGTTGATCTGCGCCAGGAGCCGCCAGAAGGTGGTCGCTCCGGGCGTCGGATAACCGTCGGCCTGGCGGCGAATGCCCAGGGCGCGGCGCTGAACCTGGCTGAGACCTTTGGCGAAGAGCGACCATTCCTTGGGTCCGCGGGGCGCGCCGCACAGATGGGCCAGCAGGCCGAGGGCAACCAGAGTCCACAGCGGATAGCGGCCGATGCGCTTGCGGTAGTCGGGCAGGGTCTTGAGGTGTTCGACCAGGGAACGGATTTGCGCGGGGCTTTGCGGGCTGCGCGGCCGGGTTTTGGCTTCGACGCCCGCGAGGGCGGGCCGGAGTTGATCGGCTGCCAGACTGCGCCGGGCGCGGCGGCAGAGTTCGCGCGCGAAGAGCCGCTTGGGTTTGTGATGCTGCACGTAGAAGTCGCGGCGCACGCGGCCGAAGCCGTCGGTCGTGCCCAACTCCTCCCAGCCGCTGGCGGTATAGACGGTGCCGCAAAACTGTTCCGGATCGACAAAGGTTTCGACCAGCACGACGGGATGGCCGTAGCGCTCCTGCCAGTCGGCGCTGAGGCGATCGAGCGTGAGGCGCAGGGCGCGCGAGCCGAGGTTGGGAAAGGTTTTGTGCGGCAGGAGCAGGAAGCGGCAGTGGTTGACGACCAGCGGGAGACGGCGGCGCCGTTGCTCCTCGCTCCAGCCAATCCAGCGGTCGCGCGCACGCAAGCGGCGCGAGGCGGCGCAGAAGACGAGCACGCCCAGCCAGTCGCTGCGGGCATCGGTGAGCGCGTAAAAGAGCTGCTCGCCCACGGCGCGGACATCGCCCAGATAATGATGTTTGGCCAGGAGGCGACGGGCGCGGGCGCGGGCCTTGGCCGTCGGGAGCAGTTGAACTTGGAGCTCCGCCAGCGCGGCGGAGACGGTGGCGGAAGTCGTGCGATCCGGTTTCGACATCGCCGGAGGATGGAAAACTTTTTCCGGCAAGTCCAGACCGATCGATTAACTCATTTCACCCCAGTCCCTTATCCCGCCAGAAGGATTCTCCGTGTTACGTGGGGCCGCGCAGGCCGAGATGAGATCAAGAATCCCCGCAACTCGCACCCGCCGACGTGCGGCTCATTTCCCAATCCGAAATCGTTCGGCGCCCGCACTTCGGCGACGTACCTGTGTTGCCACGGCCCCCCGGAGGCGATCGGTGCTTGCCCGGAGAGCCACACGGGCCGATTCCTGGCGGCGATGGGCCTGCGTTGAGCCTTTGGCCGGTCCACGCCAAAGGCTCGTTGGTCGCCCCGGCCTGTGGCCCGCGACTG
>DATDOO010000092.1:0-3394 GCA_035293245.1 Methylococcaceae bacterium | reverse complement strand
GGAGCCGGCACCAATCAGGGTATGAATTTCGTCGATGAACAGGATGGCCTGGTCCTCTTTCCTGAGTTGCGCCAGGAGGGCCTTCAGACGCTTCTCGAAATCGCCGCGGTATTTGGTGCCCGCCACCAGCGAACCCAGATCCAGGGCGTAGATGACGCTGTCCGCCAGCACTTCGGGCACCTCGCCGTCCACGATCTTGCGCGCCAGCCCTTCGGCGATGGCGGTCTTGCCCACGCCGGCGTCGCCCACCAGCAAGGGATTGTTCTTGCGGCGGCGGCAGAGAATCTGGATGGTGCGCTCCACCTCGTCCTTGCGGCCGATGAGCGGGTCGATGCGGCCTTCCCGCGCTTCGTCATTGAGATTGACCGCGAATTTCAGCAACGGATTTTCATTGCCTGCGTCCTTCTCTTCCGAAACGTTCGCCCCGCCGCGCGGGACGGTTTTCTCCGGCTCGTCGGCCTGCTTGGCGATACCGTGGGAAATGAAATTGACCACATCCAGGCGGGTCACGTCCTGCTTGTTGAGCAAAAAGACGGCATGGGAACCCTGCTCGCCGAAAATCGCCACCAGGATGTTGCCGGCGGTCACTTCTTTCTTGCCGGAGGATTGCACGTTGAACACCGCGCGCTGCAACACGCGCTGGAAACCCAGCGTGTGCTGCGTATCGCGCTTCACGCCCAGGGGAATGACCGGCGTGGTTTCGTCGATGAATTCGTTCAATTCCGTTTTCAGGGGTTCGAGCGAAGCGCCGCAGGCGCGCAGGATTTCCGCCGCCTGCGCGTTGTCGAGCAATTCCAATAAGAGGTGCTCGACGGTTACGAATTCGTGACGCTTGCTGAAAGCGTGCCGGAAAGCGGCGTTCAGCGTCAGTTCGAGGTCTTTGCTCAGCATGGTCTTCTCCGCCCTGTTCAGGCTTCATCCATCGCGCACAGCAAAGGA
Source organism: Methylococcaceae bacterium (assembly GCA_035293245.1). GTDB lineage: Bacteria > Pseudomonadota > Gammaproteobacteria > Methylococcales > Methylococcaceae > DATDOO01. The sequence continues at coordinate 2,455 of DATDOO010000092.1, read as the reverse complement.
TGCTGATGCTGACGGGAATAATCGTTTACCTGTCTCACTTTGGTTTCCGCCACGTCGCGGGAAAATACCCCGCACACGCCTATGCCGCGAGTATGCACGTGCAGCATGATCTGGGTCGCCTTTTCCTCGCTCATGCCGAAAAATTGCTTGAGCACTTCCACGACGAAATCCATCGGCGTGAAATCGTCGTTCAGCAGGACGACCCGGAACAGCGGCGGGCGCTTCAGACGCGGCCGCGCTTCCTGGGTCGCCAAGCCGCCGTCTTGGTCGTTGCGCGATGCTTCGCTGGACATAATGGGTCAAAACCCCCTCATCGCCGCACATGGGGGTGCGGCACCCTTCGGGCCACTTCGCGGTACCCATCGGCTGTCCTGCCGACTCGTCACGGCCGCACCCACGCGTGGCGCCGATCCAGGCTGATCTTGCGCGGCAAGGCCCACATCTCGTAAATGGAGACAATCCACATGAACACGAAGGCCACCGCCAGCCCGGCGCCGCCGACGATCACCAGCCAGGCGAAATGCGGGTTGAGCTTGGTCAGCCACCAGGAGGCGATGTCCATCAGCAGGAACAGGTACGGCATGGCGATGGCGATGGACTTGAAGCGCACCGGCACGCCGGTGGAAAAGCTGAAGATCAACCCCACGAACATGAAGATGAAGGCGATACCGAACAGGTGGATGTGCGACACCCGCGTCAGGGAGGCGAACGTGGCGCCCTGGTCGGATTCGGAGCGCTTCTTGATTTCCTCGAACAGGTTGAAATCGGGAATCGAGCCACCCGCGTTGGCATTATGGCAAACGTTGCAGCGCGCCTGGAAAATTTCCTTGACCTCGCCCTCGTACTGCTTCTCGCCGGCGCCGTCGCGCACCCACTGGACGATCTTGAAACGCTCGCTTTCCGGCGCGTTGGCCTTCATCGAACCGTTGAGCTTGCTCTCCAGCATCGAGCCGGAGCGGTTGCCGTAATAGCTGTAGACGATATCCTCGATGGACAGGCCGAACTTGCCGTCGGCCATGCCGTGGGTGAACAGGATCTGAACCAGCGCCATGGCGTAACCGATGGCCACCACCAGCAGATAGCCAGTGAAGAGCATCTTCACCGACAACGCGAAATTCATCAGATTAAGTGGCTTCACGAAACGGTTGCTCCCTAGGTCTGAGCCGCCGGAGTTTTGTCGCCGGCGGATGGATGGAACCACTGACTGGTTTAGAATATCGGCGCGAATCGCCCCAATTTCAAGCGCTTTATCGGTCTCCACGGACAACGACGCCCCGCATGAACGAAATCCGCAGCAAAAAACCCGCCATCACCGTCGCCTCGGTCGCCGCCCGTGACGGTCGCTTCCTGGTGGTGGAGGAATGGGCCGGCGAAAAACTGGTCGTCAACCAACCCGCGGGACACCTGGAACCCGGCGAGAGCGTGCTGGAAGCCGTCGTGCGCGAAACCCGCGAGGAAACCGGCTGGGGCTTTCGTCCGGATTTTCTCATCGGCGTCTACCTTTGGGAACACCCCAGCCGCACCCACAGCTATCTACGTCTGGCTTTCGGCGGCGAAGCCCTCGACCACGACCCGGCAGCGACCCTGGATCAAGGCATCGAGCGGCCGCTGTGGCTGACTCCCGAAGAACTCGAATCCCGCCGGGAAGACTTGCGCAGCCCACTGGTGCTGCGCTGCATCCGCGACTGCCTGAACGGGGAGCGCTACCCTCTTGGCCTCCTGAAAACCCTGCTGGCCGACCGGAGCGCATGAGCGAACGCATCAGCGTCGGCATGTCCGGCGGCGTGGATTCCTCGGTTGCGGCGCTGTTGCTCCTGGAGGCCGGTTACGACGTCTCCGGCCTGTTCATGAAAAACTGGGAGGAAGACGACCACACCGGCCTGTGCACCGCCCTGCAGGATCTGGCCGACGCGCAAAACGTGTGCGACCGGCTCGGCATCCCCCTGCACACGGTGAATTTCGCCGCCGAATACTGGGATAGGGTGTTCGAAATTTTCCTGGCCGAATACCGCGCCGGACGCACACCCAACCCGGACATCCTGTGCAACAAGCACATCAAGTTCCGGGCCTTTCTCGACCACGCCACCGACCTGGGCGCATCGCGCATCGCCACCGGCCACTATGCGCGCAGCGAATGCGCCGACGGCGGCTGGCGGCTGCTCAAGGGCAGCGACGCCAACAAGGATCAGAGCTATTTTCTTTATACCCTCGGCCAGGAAGCCCTGTCGCGCACGCTGTTTCCGTTAGGAGACATGGACAAGGGCGAAGTGCGCGCCCTCGCCCTCCAGGCCGGCTTCGCCAACGCCCGCAAGAAGGACAGCACCGGCATCTGCTTCATCGGCGAGCGGCGTTTCAAGGAATTCCTGCAACGCTTCATTCCGGCGCAACCGGGCGAGATCCGCACCACCGAAGAGCGGCTCGTCGGCCGCCACGAAGGCCTGATGTACTACACTCT
>DATDOO010000091.1:0-4888 GCA_035293245.1 Methylococcaceae bacterium | reverse complement strand
GGTCACGGCAGTATTGGTCAGGCTGTCGTTGAAGGCGGTCCAAGTGTCTCCGCCGTTGGTGGACTTTGAGACACCCGACGAGGTCGCTGCAAAGACCGTGGAAGGAACGGTAGACGGGTCAATCGCAAATGACGTAACGCCCGCGGAGCCGCTCGGCAAGCTCGAAGTAAGTGCCCAGGTGATCCCCGCATCCGTGGTCTTCCAGACATTCCCCAAAGCGTCACCGCCGTAAATAAGGGTGGCATTACCAAACTCATTCACCCAGGACGTGAGGTCCTGGAACGGGCTGGGAAGCCCGAAGTTGATCGAGAACCAGGATATGCCGTCATCATCGCTCCGGAATACGCCCGCTCCTTGCGTGGCGGCGTAAACGGATACCGAGTCTCCGTCTGTAGCCATTGCCGTCACCGTAGCAGCTGTGAGTCCTGAGTTCGATGCGCTCCAAGTGATGACGAAGTCCTCGCTTCCCTGATATACGCCGCCGCTGGTTCCCGCCAAAAAGCTCCCCTGATCGGACTCAAAGGACAGCGCCAGGATATTCAGGTTATCGAGGCCGTCATTATTCGCGCCCCAATTTGCGCCGCCATCCGTGGAACGGAAGATGCCGTCCGTTGACCCGGCCAGGATGTCGTCCTGGACAAACGGGCTGAAGACCAGAGCGCTGATCGGCAGACCCTCGATGCCGGCGTTTACGCTGGTCCAGTTTTGGCCACCGTCGATGCTCCTGGAGACCCCATCATTGGTCGCGACGTAAATCTTCACCGGATTGAATGGATCAAAGCCCAGGACGTAGGTCCCCAGGTCCGACAGACCGGTGATGACCTGAGTCCAGTTCCCTCCGCTGTTGGTGCTCTTGAAGACGCCGCTGCCGTCGCTGGCGGCGTAGACCGTCGTCGGCGTAACGGGGTCGATGACCACGTCGCGGATCAATTCGTTCCCCATGTCAGTGTTGCTCACCGCCCAGGTTGCCCCGCTGTTGGTGCTCTTGAAGACCCCTCCGCCTTCCGGCCCGACGTACATTGTGGAGGGAGTCACCGGGTCAATGGCAATTGAGAGAATAGTGCGACCCGTAATACCGCTGTTGCTCGCCGTCCAATTCTCGCCGCCATCGTCGCTCTTGAAAACACCGTCATCGGTCCCGGCGAAGATCTTGGCCGGAGTCACGGGGTCGAACGCGAACGATGAAACTGTAAGGTTTGTCAGGCCGTTGTTAACGGGGACCCAGTTCTGCCCGCCGTCGGTGCTCTTGAAAACGCCCGCGCTTTCCGTACCGACATAGAGGGTATCCTTGCTGACGGGATCGGCAATGAGGGCATTGACAACCCCTCCCGGCGGGCCTCCGCCTTCCTGCGGAACGCCGCCAGCGGGATTGACCGTGGTGGTGACGGTGAACGAGTTGTTGGCAGTGGAAAGCTCCGCGCTGCTGGTGGTGACCGCGGCCGTATTCTCCAGGAACGTCTGGCTGGCGACGCCCGGTGGGTCGGCAAAAATCGTAATATCGGCGAAGGTCGCGGCGGCAAGCGTCCCTAAGGAAACGGTCTGGGGATCCGGACAGTCCGTCGGCGGGGCAAAGTTCACCGTGAACTGGCAGGAGGTAACAGTTACGCCTGTCGACAGCGTGTCGACCGTAACATTGTCAGCGCTTGATCCTCCCGCGTTGAAAACTCCGATTGTGTAACTCAGCGAGCCGTTGTCAATGTCCCCGACGGTAACAGGATCCGCGCCGTCGCTTTGGAGCAGAACCAGTTCGGCCGGGAGCGGGCCGATGATGAAGTCGGTTGCGGAGGTGCCAACGGAACCGTCCACGAACACGATCTCGACGGGTTTCGGGTTCGACGCGATGGCGCCCACAATGGCCGTGATGGTGGTGTTATTAAACACCGTAAAGCTGTCCGCCGCGACTGGATCGTTAGCCCCATTCGTGTGGCCGGCGATAAAGACCTGAGTAACCCGGCTGTTCAACGATGCATCCAGGAAGCCCGTGCCCGTGATGGTGACCTCGGTTCCCGGCGGGCCGCTGGCGGGATTGAATGTGATGGGGACGAAGTTGACGGTGTTGTCGGTCGAGGTGGAGGCGGTGTTAAGGTTGCCGGCGGCGGCGGTGGCAACAGCGGCCGCGATGGAAGCGGTCACGGTGCCACTGGTGGTCATGCCGGTGACGGTGACGGTGAACGTCGTGCTGTCGCCCGTGTCGCTGACGAGGGCGGTCAGCGTGCCGCCCGCGGTGCTGCCGCTCAGGTCGATGTCGGTGTTGGTGAAGCCCGTGACCGGCTCGCTGAAGACGACGGTGAAGTTGATGGGGGAGGCGTTCGTGGGATCAGCCTGTGCTGCCGCCTGGTCAATCGTCACCGTCGTCGGAATGCTTCCAGAAAGCAAAAATTCGGCGCCTCGGATATCGGGACTGGCTACGGACGGAAAATTCCCGAGCAGAGTGAACACGCCGGTTGCAGGATCAATCGAGTAGCGGTCGTCTCGCATTCCATACAGAGTGCCGTTCGAGTGGAAGACAATGGTTTGGATAGCCGCTGTGCCGCCCACAGCGGGATTGACATCGGTGACCCCGCCGGTGGCGGGGTTGATCGTAACGAGGCCGAGAGTAGCACTATCCCAGCCGTAGAGCGTCTCATCGGGAGCAAACGCCAAGCCCTGGATGCCATTCACTCCGGTGCTTCCGACCAAAGTCTCCACGCCCGTAGAAGCATTGATAGTGTAGAGTTTGTCTACAGGACCGGGCAACTCCTTGTTAATCGCAAACAAGACATCGGCAGGGGAAAATGCCAGTGCGCGAATATCCACCGCCACAGGGAAGGAAAGCGCCGCGACCAGCGTCCCGGCTCCCGTGGCCGGGTTGATGGTATACAGATTGAAATCCGAAACAGAGTAGAACGTGCCCGTGCTGTTTCTAAACACAGCGTCTTATGTAAGTGCGCATAAGCGGCGCAGGGTGTTGTTCGGTTTGGACCAGTGGGCGAACTCGGCCTCGGCGGCGAGAGTCACTGCATCCAACTGGGGGAAATAACGGTTATGGAGACAGAGCCGACGCGTGAGTTTCCAGACGCGCTCGATTGGGTTCAGTTCGGGGCTGTAGGGCGGCAAGAAGTCCAGCGCGAAGCGCTGGGCGCATTGCTCCCTCCACTCCTTGTGAAGTCGCGCGTGGTGATATCTGGCATTGTCCGTGATCACCACGACGCGCCGAGCGGTTCGCGCGGTGGCCGCCCGCAGCGCTTGGAGAAACTGCCAGCAGCTAACGGCATTGAACTTACCCGCCTCGCGCCGAAAGAAGAACCGTCCGTCCCGCAAGCGAACGGCGCCAAAATAGCCAATGCTGTGCCGACTCGGATGGTGATGCAGAACCGGGTCTTGGATTTCGGGCGGAACCCACATCCGGCAGCGCGAACCATGTTGTTGGAAGTGCACCTCGTCCATGGCCCAAAGATCCACCGAGGGATCGGTGCTTAACTCCTGGAGTTTTTTTTATGCGTCTTCTGCCGTTCGGGATCGGCGTGGGCAAGCAAGGGGCGCGGCTTGCGCAGCCGGAAACCCCGTTGCCGAAACAGGCGCTGGCATTGACGCACTCCCAGGCGAACCCCGCAGCGCCGCTCGATCCAGGCACTCAGAGTTTTTCCATCCCACAACGTACCGGTCAAGCCGACCTCGCGTGGCGTGCGACGCAGCACCGTATCGACCTCCCGCAGTTGCGGCTCGCTCAGACGCCGGGGTCGTCCGGAGCGTTCCCCCTCCACCAGTCCGGCGAACCCTCGGGCCTCAAAGCGTCGAACCCAATACTCTACCGATCGTGGAGCATCCCCCAGAACCCGACCGACCTCCGGACAGGTCATCCCCTGGGCGACCAGCAACACCCCATGCAACCTGTGATCATACCGAGATTCTTCCGAACGGCGAATCTCATCTTGCAGTCCCAGAACGATGCTTGCAGCATCAGCAATCTTCAATGGTTTCATGTCTCCATGAAACCACATCTCGTTGTCATACGCAATTACTTATGACGCTATGTTTAGTTCGAACACGGCGACGCCCGGATCTCTTATGAGCTGGTCGCCGAGCAGCAGCAGCAAGCGCGCGCGCGGCTTAAAGGAGACCTTACGCGTTTTCATTTTCCTCACTCGGATGGGTCAGGGAGCGAATGACCGCCGCCATAACGGGCGGGCAAACGGCATTGCCCAACAACTTGATCTTTTCCCGGCGGTTCCCGTGCTCCAATGCGTAGTCGTCCGGAAATCCCATTGCCGCTTTTATCTCTGGGACTTGCAGCATCCGCATTTCGTGGCCGCGCGGAGTGGGCCTCACATATGCAAACCGATCCAACGTCGTAAGCGTCCGAAGCGGAACATCAAGCCGTTGCCATCCTCCTGCCGCGTCCGATCCGTAGTAGACGAGCAAAAACGACTTGTTGCTGCCTACACTTGCCAAAGCCCGCTCGGCGCGCTCAAGGGTCGCCACGGCCCTGTTGGACGAGCGCAACTCGGAAAACCTGAACCGGCCATTCCGGTCGACAACTGAAGCGGCAGTCCGTTTTCGGCTTACGGTGGCCTTGACCTCAAAAGGGACTTGATCGCGATCGCACATAATGAAGAGCCGTCTGCGGGCCTGCGGGACGCCATGGTCAGCGGCATTTATCACTTGGTCTCTGAGATTGTAGCCGAGATCCTCAAGTTGCCGCCGCCAGGATTCGTATGATTTCCAGGTGCGCATATGGACCACATTCTCGACAACGATCCAGCGGGGTTTGAATTCCTTGGCGAACCGCACAACTTGAAACGCGGTGCGGCGACTGATCTCAGGTCTGGGAGCATTGCCCTTGGCGCAGGTATGGCTTGTGCACTCCGGCGAAGCGATGATCAGGTCTACAGGCCCCACTTCTTTTTTC
>DATDOO010000090.1:0-9899 GCA_035293245.1 Methylococcaceae bacterium | reverse complement strand
TTGCGTCCTGCCTGCCGCAGCCTGAAGGCTTTTCGCCGTGATGGCGCTTGGTGATCGACCCGCTTTCCGGGACGGCAATCGGGTCGAGTTATCCGTCGGCACCTGGCGCGTCATCGTCCAACGGACAGTTCCGGGAACCGTGGATCTCGCCCGGATGTACGATGGCGCCTCCTGGCTTTGGCATCCGGTCATGAACCTGCTCGGCCACCCTCGCGCTTACACGAACCTGTTCAATCGGCTGGCGGCGGACGGGTGGCTGGAATGCCTGCCGCAGGCTGCAAAAGTGCTCGATGGCGGCATCGGGACCGCTGCGTTCAGCGTGGCGTTGGCGAAGGCCATCCCTTGCGGCGCACTCGAAATCCACGGCATCGACATTTCACCGCGCATGCTGGCGCGGGCACGCGACAACCTTCGACGCCTGGGGCATGCGGGCATTACTGCGCAACTGCGTTACGGCAACGCCGATTGCCTGCCTTATCCGGCCGGCGATTTCGATATGGTCATGAGCGCCCACATGCTGGAACACAGTTCCGATCCGTCCGCAACCCTCGGGGAAATGGCGCGGGTATTGAGGGCCGGCGCGCCCTTGCTGATCGTCACCACCCGTGCCGATCGAGTCAGCGCATGGCATGGCTTGCGCTGGCGCTATCGGTCCATCGAATCGCAGCAACTGCAGCACTGGCTGCATCTGGCCGGGCTGTGCGACGTCAGGCGTTATGCACTGGGCGGCAGTTTGCGCGTGCCAGGCCCGGCGAGCGAAGCCTACATCGGCCGGAAAATGTGAACGGCAAATGACCTCCAATGTAAGAAACGAACACCCAGCGAAGCTGCGAATACACCCTTCCGTCGGCATGCTGCGCTCGCCTTATGCCGTGTTCTCGCTGATCGCCGTCCCTGGGCCGCTTTTCCGTTGCGGCGGCGTTCCGGAGGTCCGGACAAACCAAGATCGAGGGATTCGCCATGGATATCGTCGAACCGCCCCTAAGACTTCCTCCTCCGATCGCCTTGAGTGAAGACCGGCTACACCACATGGGAGCAGCCGGCCTGTGGTGCTGCCGGGTTATCCGGAAGTTGCCGTTGCGCAAGGTCTCCAGGCGCGCGAGGCAACCGCCTCGTCCACCGGGGTGTGGAACAGATGGTTGGCATAATTGCTCAAGGTTTTCACCGCAATGGCCAGGATGATTTCCAGGACGTGCCGTTCGCTGTAGCCGGCGGACAGGAAGCTTTCCACGTCCCGACGGCTCGGCTGTCCGCGGGTAATCACCATGGCGACGGTGAAGACGCTCAATACGGCTAGCCTGGCATCGGGAATGGGCTGGCGGTCGCGAATCGCGTCGGTGACGGGCCTGGGCACCTTCGAGATGTGATCGGCGACGAAACTGTGCGCCGCCATGCAATAGTGGCAGCCGTTCTCGCGGCTGATGCTGAGAAAGACCACTTCCTGCTCCACCGGCGTGAAGCCGGACTCCTGGCGGAACAGCGCGTAGCCGTGTTGGTAGCTCTCCAGCAATCCCGGCGAGTTGGCCATCGCCGCGTACATGTTGGGAACGAAGCCCAAGCTCGCTTGCGCGGATTCGAGGACGGTTCTGGCGCGCGGCTCGGCGGTTTCCACGGTCTGGGCGGGAAGTGAGAGTCGATATTCGGATGACATGACGGGCTCCTGTGCACAAGTCTGAAGTCCTGTTATGGACTCATTGGTACATAACAGGGTAAAAAAACGACCGGTCCTAGTTCGTTTGGGCGGCCATCCTGCGGAACGCGTCGCTGCTGATGGCCTGCCCACCCACGCCCCAGGCACCCGAAGTCACGTCTTCGACGATGACCCACGTGACGGGGCGTACGCCCTCCCCCTCCACCGAGACGACCGCTTCGGTGACCCGGCGTATCAGGTCCTGTTTTTGTTCCAGGCTGAGATAGCCTTCAATCCCCTTGATTTGCACTAATGGCATGATTTGCTCCTTTCGCTGACGTTGATACCCCACATATGGACCGATGGGTCCATATGTGGCCCAAAAAATTCAGTCGAGCGCGCTCAGAATAAGCGGGACGATGTCCCGCACCGTCTTTTCCCCGGCACCCGCCTTCACCATGGTCTTAAGTCCGCTCATGCTGCTGACCAGATAATGCGCCAGCGCTTCCGGATCCTTGGCGGCGGCGATTTCGCCCTCCTTTTGCGCCCGTTGCACCGCTGCCCGGAAAACCGCGGTGAACCGGTTCACGCCCTGCGCGACCCACCCTGCCACCGTCGCATCCTGCTGTGCGAATTCGTTCGCGGTGTTCATGACCAGGCACCCGCGCGGCTTTTCACCGAGGCAGGCTTCCCCGGCGGCGGAATACAGCATGTCTGCGATGAACCGCCGTCCCGACACAGTTTGATCCAGTCCATCCAGCATGGCCGCCGCCGTGTTCTCCCGGTAGCGCCTCAGGCAGCGTTCGAAGAGTTGCCGCTTGCTGCCGAACGCCTGGTAAAAACTGCTCTTCGACAAATCCATCGCTTCCAGCAAGTCCTGCACGGAAGTGGCTCCGTAGCCGCTCGCCCAAAACACCCCCATGGCGGCGTCCAGTGCCTGCTCGGGGTCGAATTCCAGGGGGCGTCCCATGTTCATGGGGCGTATTTTGGACCTATCGTTCCATATGTCAAGCACGAATCTTGCGCCCTTAATTTTCAGGCGGCCCTCGCAGGTACGTTCCACGGTGAAAAATCGCGCATCGCAGCGGCCCGAGCGGTCTCAGGTTGTCCGCCGGGATAACCGGCTTTCGCCCTAAGACCAAGGGCTTGATGTGGCCAACACCCAGCCGGGGCATAGGACCGGTGGCGTGTCGGCGGACACGGGTGCATGTCTGCGCACCGAGTGCCCCGCGGGCGTTCCGGCGAATTTCCCGTCAAATCCCGTATTTCTTGCGCTTGCGCCAAAAGGTGGCCCGGCTCATGCCGGCCAGGCGAGCCGCGTTTTCCAGGTATCCGCCCGAAACCTGCAAGGCCTCGCGGATCATCTCGGCCTCGTCGCTACGCCGGGCGCGCTGGACCGGTTCGCGTTCCTCCGCAACCGGCTGCGCCGCCGTTTCATGGAACTCGGGCGGCAAATCTTCCAGGGTCAGTTCGCCAACCCGACCGACGGCGAAGGCGTATTCGATCACGTTCTGCAACTCCCGCACGTTGCCCGGCCAGGGGTAATCCAGCAGGCGGCGCATGGCTTCCGGCGCGATGCTTTTGATCCGCCTGGGGCCCTGAAGGTTATGGCGATCGATGTAGTGCCACAGCAGAAAGGCGACATCCCGGCGCCGTTCGCGCAGCGGCGGGAGGAAGATCGGCACGACGCGCAGGCGGTACATCAAATCCTCCCGGAACCGTCCGGTCTTGACCGCTTCGCGCAGGGAACGGTGGGTCGCGGCAATGATGCGTACGTCCACCGTCACCGCATGGTCGCTGCCCACCGGCAGGAAGGTGCGTTCCTGTAAAACGCGCAAGAGCTTGGCTTGCAGTTCCAGCGGCAGCTCCGCGACTTCGTCCAGGAACAGCGTCCCGCCGTGGGCGCGCTGGAACAGGCCGGCGTGGTCGCGCACCGCGCCGGTGAACGCCCCCTTCACGTGGCCGAACAGCTCGCTTTCCAGCAGGCTGGGCGTCAGCGCCGCGCAGTTGACGGCCAGGAACGGTGCGTCGCGGCGGTGGCTTTCCAGGTGCAGCGCGCGGGCGACCAGTTCCTTGCCGGTACCGGATTCGCCGCGGATCAGAACCGTCGCCTCGGTCTCCGCCACATTGCGGATGATCCTGATCGCCTCCTTCATGGCGGGATCGCGGGAAAGAATCCCGTGGAAGCGCTCCGCATCTTCGGGAACGGCGGCTGCGGGCGCGGTCTGCGATTCCGGGCGGAGAAACTCGATGGCGCCGGCGAAGCGGCCTTCGGCATCGAAAAACGCCCGTGCCGTGCGGTAGCAAGCGATGCCGGCCCCGCCCCGGAGCTTGAGTGTAACCGACTGCCCCTTGATGACTCCCTGCTCGGCCAATCCGCAAAGATCGATGCCCTCCTCGCAACCGAATGCCTCGGTGCACGGCGTGCCGACGGCCCGCTCGGCGGGCAGGCCGGACATCCGCTCCGCGCCCCGGCTCCAGAACAGGATTTTGCCCGCGGCGTCGACCGCGAACACGGCACCGACATCGACCAGGTCGCTGAGCACTTCGATCGCCATGTCCGGGCCGACTTGACTGAGCCAGCGGTTGAAGAAGGGGGAGGATTGACTCATGGGATGCCGCGTTGCAGATCAGTTTCACAATGAAACACCAGCGTAGCGCATTTGTTGCAACGTTTCACCATGAAACGCCCGCCCGGCAGAACTGAATTTGCACTGCTATATATAACAACAGGTTAATTGGACATAGCCATCGGAACTGCCTTGGCAAGGTCTGTGCTATTAGCACATTATCGTTTGCTAATGCCTGCCGCTTCAGGAAGCCACGCATCATGATTCTCACGCTGGGACTCTCCATCCTCATCGGCCTCCTCCTGGGCCTGCTGGGCGGCGGCGGGTCGATCCTGACCGTGCCGATGCTGGTGTATGTCCTGAGCGTGGAACCCAAGACCGCCATCGTGACCTCCTTCGTGGTCGTGGGCATTTCCAGCCTGATGGCCATCGTCCAGCACGCCTTGAAACACCACGTGTGCTGGAAAAGCGGGCTGTTTTTCGGCTTGTCCGGCATGGCGGGCGCTTTCGGCGGCGGGAGAGCGGCGGCTTATTTCTCGGGCGATGTCCTGATGGCGCTGTTCGGCTTGGTCACCCTCCTTACCGGCATCGCCATGTTGCGTAGCCGCGACGCCGAAATTCACCGTTCCGCGCCGGAAGAACAGGAAGCAATCTGTCCCGCCGAAGTCCCTTACCGGCGCGTCCTGTTCGACGGCTTCTTCGTGGGCGGACTGACCGGCCTGGTCGGCGTCGGCGGCGGGTTTCTCATCGTTCCCGCCCTGACCCTGCTGGTGGGACTGCCCCTGCGGGCGGCGGTGGGCACTTCCCTGCTGGTGGTGGCCATGAACGCGGCGGCCGGCTTGGGCGGCTACGCCAGCCATGTGCCGATCGATCTTTCGCTCACCGCGATCGTCACTGCCGGAACCATCGCCGGCAGCGTCATGGGCGCCTGGCTGTCCCCCCGGATCGGCGCAAACCCGCTGCGCCGGGCTTTCGGCTTCCTCGTGGTGTCGGTGGCGAGTTACGTGCTCTATCGGTCCCTCACCGCACAACTTCTGGCCGATGTCGTGGACACGCTGCAAAGACACCTGGAGTTTGTCCTGGGCATGGCGGCCTTGGCCGCCGCCCTGCTCTTCTGCCGTATCGGCGCCTGGATTCATCGGCACGATGCACAGGACTCCGGCTCCGGCAACGAGCGGCGCCGCTGACTGGAAAAAGACCATGATCCTTACCTCCAAAGCAAGCACGTTTCTGCCGAGAGCAGGGGAATTGCGCCGGGAAATCGCGGCGGCGCTGTTGCTGAAGGCAATTTTGCTGCTGGGGTTGTGGGCGCTGATTTTCCGCTGGAACGGCGAGCGTCCGGCGGCCAGACCGGACGTTGCGGAACGGTTTGCGCTGCCCTCTTCCCCGGCGATGGCGCAGGCCACGCCGGACGTCGCGCTTTCATCTCCATCGAACCATCAGGAGGCTCCCCATGTCCGGTGACGACATCGTCGCGCTGTCCCGGCTGCAATTCGGCCTGACCGCTCTTTACCACTTCCTGTTCGTTCCCCTCACCCTGGGGATGACCTTCCTGCTCGGCATCATGGAATCGGTGTACGTGATGACCGGCAAGCAGGTTTACAAGGACATGACCCAGTTCTGGGGCAAGCTGTTCGGCATCAACTTCGCCATGGGCGTGACCACCGGCCTGACCCTGGAATTCCAGTTCGGCACCTGCGCGACCCGGGTCGCCGACCAGAAGCGCTGGCTGCTCAAGCTGGCCTTCTGGTCCATCCCCCTGCCCTGGATCGCGGCGGAAACCGGCTGGTTCGTGGCGGAATACAGCCGCCAGCCCTGGACCATCTCCGGCGTGCTGCCCACCCACCTAAGCGTGTCCAGCCTGAGCAGCGAGCAGCTCCGGTTCAGCCTGTCCGGCTTCGCCTTCTTCTATACGGTGCTGTTGATCATCGAGCTGTACCTGATGGTCAAGTACGTGCGCCTCGGACCGAGCAGCCTGCATACGGGCCGCTACTGCCATGAACGGCAGGCCGTTACCCGGCCCTGAAGGAGCATTCCCATGAATAAGCGATTGTCGATTGTGCCCATGCTTCTGGCGGCGGTTGCCGCCGCCAGGGCCGAGGCATCCGCCAGCCCTGCCCGCCTGGACGAGGTCGCGGCACGCGGAGCCGAGGTCATGCCGTTCGATCTGGAGAAGACCCTGCACGTCTTCGACAAGACCGACAGCGGCGGCCTGCAGCAGGTCCTGGCCAAGGACGGCGGCGACCTCACCCAGATCCGGCCGATCCGGGAACATCTGTCGCAAATCGCCGCGCGCTTCGCCCGGGGCGACTTTGCCGGACCCGCCCGCATCCACGGCGAGGCCATGCCCGGCCTCGCCGAATTGCGGGCCGGGGCACAACAGGTGCGCTTCGAATACCGGGAATTGCCGAACGGCGCACAGATCGCCTATGCGAGCGAGCAGCCCGCACTGGTCGAGGCGATCCACCGCTTTTTCGACGCCCAACTGAGCGATCACGCCCGCCACGCCGTCGGCGGCCACCGGGGACATCATCCCTGAACGGGCATTCAGACTGACGAGGACAAGACCATGTTCGACTACGAAACCATACGCCTGATCTGGTGGCTGTTCATCGGCACCGTGGCCGTCGGCTTCGCCGTGACCGAAGGCTTCGACTTCGGCATCGGCGCCCTGCTGCCCTTCCTGGGGCGCAGCGACACGGAGCGGCGCGTCGTCATCAACACCGTGGGCCCCACCTGGGAGGGTAATCAGGTGTGGCTGATCCTGCTGGGCGGGGCCATCTTCGCGGTCTGGCCGCCGGTTTACGCCACCCTGTTCTCGGGCTTGTACGCGGCCATGCTGCTGGTGCTGTTCGCCTTGTTCTTCCGTCCCGTCGGCTTCGACTACCGCAGCAAGCTGGAAAACCCGGCCTGGCGCAACGCCTGGGACTGGGGCCTGTTCCTGGGCGGGGCGCTGCCGCCCGTCCTGCTGGGCGTGCTGGTGGGCAACCTGATCGTCGGCCTGCCGTTCCATCTGGATGCGGACCTGCGCTCCTTCTACACCGGTTCGTTCTGGGCCTTGCTGAGTCCCTTCGCCCTGTTGTGCGGCGTCATCGGCCTCTTGATGTGCGCGTTTCACGGCGCCATCTTCCTGCAATGGCGCACCGAAGACGTGCTCCGCCGCCGCGCGCAGGGTACGCTGCGCCTGCTCGGCCCGGTTCTGCTGGCCACCCTGGCCTTTACGGCCCTGTGGATCATGATCGGCATGGAGCGTCCCGAAATCACCGCCATGGCCGGCCCCCTGGCTCCTTCCAATCCCCTGAACAAGACCGTGCAAGCGGCGGCGGGCAGTTGGGCGCAGCATTTCCTCAGCCATCCCTGGATGCTGGCCGCGCCGCTGCTGGCCTTCGGCGGCCTGGCACTCGCCGCCTGGCAGGCGGGGCGGGACTGGGCGGGCGCGGCGTTCCTGAGCAGCTCCCTCGGCATCGCCGGCACCCTGTTCACCCTGGGATTCGGCCTGTTCCCCTTCCTGCTGATCTCCTCCACCGATCCCCGCTCCAGCCTGACCCTGTGGGACGCCAGCGCCAGCCACGCCAATTTGCTGCTGTCGTTCTGGATCACCGTGGTGTTCCTGCCCATCGTGCTGCTATACACGCGCTGGGTCTACAAGGTGATCTGGGGCAGGGTGACGGAAGCCCGGATCCTGCAAGACACCCACACCCTTTACTGATCGGGAGAACCCTCATGTGGTACTTCACCTGGATACTCGGCGTCGGTTTCGCCGCCGCCTTCGGCATCATCAACGCCATGTGGCTGGAGTCGGTGTGCGACATCGACAGCCACGGCATCGACCCGTCCTGCGACGACCTGCGCAAAAAGGAGGGCGCCCCATGACCCCGTTTCGCCGACCGAACATCCCCCTATCGCCGCCCCTGCCTATCCGCAACAAGGAGACCAGCCCCATGACCACCCATCGCATCGTCCGCATCGTCGCCGGCTTTTTCGTCCTGCTCTCCCTGGCCTTGGGCGTGCAGGCCAGCCCCCTGTTCCACAGCGTCCACTGGCTATGGTTCACCGCCTTCGTGGGAGCGAACCTGTTCCAGAGCGGATTTACCCGGTTCTGCCCGCTGGAAATCATCCTGAAAAAACTGGGCGTCCGGGAAACCTGCCCCGACGGCAGGCTTTGACACGCGGATTCATCCCCTTATCGTTACACCCCACTGGAGAACTCACATGGCAAAAATCGTCATTATCGGCGCCGGCATCGGCGGCATCCCCATGGCCTTCGAAATGAAGGAAATGGCCCGCAAGCAGGACGAGATCGTCGTCATCGCCGACACCCCCACCTTCCACTTTGTCCCGTCCAACCCCTGGGTGGGCGTGAACTGGCGCAAGCCATCCGACATCAAGGTCGAACTGGCTCCGGTGTTCAAGAAGAAAAAGATCGGCTTCATCCAGCAGAAGGTCGCCCGCGTCCATCCGGAACGCAACCAGGTCGAACTGGCGGACGGATCGGAAGTCGCTTACGACTACCTCGTCATCGCCACCGGCCCCAAGCTGGCCTTCGAGGAAGTGCCGGGCCTGGGTCCCCATGGCCATACCCAGTCGGTATGCCACGTGGACCACGCCGGCGAATCGGGCGAATTCTGGGACGGTTTCGTCAAAGACCCCGGCCCCATCGTCATCGGCGCCGTGCAGGGTGCGTCCTGCTTCGGCCCGGCGTACGAATACATGTTCATCGCCGAAACCGACCTCAGAAAGCGCAAGATTCGCGACAAGGTAAAGATCACCTACGTGACTTCCGAGCCGTACATCGGCCACCTCGGACTGGGCGGCGTCGGCGACACCAAGGGCCTGCTGGAAAGCGCCATGCGCGACAAGCACATCAACTGGATCTGCAACGCCAGGGTGGACAGGATCGAGGCCGGCAAAATGTACGTCACCGAAGTGGACGAAACCGGCGCCGAGAAAAAGAAGCATGAATTGCCCTTCAGGCACAGCATGATGCTGCCGGCCTTCAAGGGCGTGGACGCGCTGTTCGGCATCGACAAGCTGGTCAACCCGCGCGGCTTCGTCCTGGTCGACGAGCACCAGCGCAACCCGACCTACAAAAACGTTTACGCGGTCGGCGTGTGCATCGCCATTCCGCCCCTGGAACAGACCCCGGTCCCCACCGGCGTGCCCAAGACCGGCTACATGATCGAGTCCATGGTCACCGCCACGGCGCACAACATCCGCGACGAACTGGACGGCAAGCAACCGACCCACAAAGGCACCTGGAACGCCCTGTGCCTGGCAGACTTCGGCGACACCGGCGTCGCCTTCCTGGCCATGCCGCAAATCCCGCCGCGCAACGTGCAGTGGTCGTCGGAAGGCAAGTGGGTACACTTGGCCAAGATCGCTTACGAGAAATACTTCATGCGCAAGGTGCGCAAAGGGATCAGCGAGCCATTTTACGAGCGGCTTACGCTGAAGATGTTTGGGATTATGCGGTTGAAGGGGTGACGTTAATTTTCCGTCACACTCCGCCACCCCCTTCGTACCAATTTGCCGCCGAATGTGCCCCCCTGCGACTTATGCGCTGCCGAGCATCGCAGGAGAAAAGCGAAAAGGCCCGAAGGGGCGCGGCAGGGATGCCGCGCGTCGGCAGAGGGCGATGGATCGCCCTTCTGCCGACCCCGCTTTTCTCCGAGAAGCGCAGGGCACCCGAAGGGCAGCGT
>DATDOO010000089.1:0-2449 GCA_035293245.1 Methylococcaceae bacterium | reverse complement strand
CGCGACATGCGCATCCGCCAGGAAATCCTCCTCGGCATTGGCGGCGTGCGGGCGCTGGAGGCACTGGGCATCGAGCCGGAGGTGTGCCACATGAACGAGGGCCACACCGCTTTCCTGGCCCTGGAGCGCATTCGCCGCCTCATGCAACGTGAGGGGCTGAATTTCGCCGAGGCGCTCGCCGCCGCGCGCGCGGGCCACGTGTTCACCACCCATACCCCGGTTCCCGCGGGCAACGACTATTTTTCACCGGCACTGGTGGAACATTACTTTCACGCCTACTGGCCGCAACTCGGCCTGGAACGCGACAGCTTCCTCGCCCTCGGCCGGCGGCACGCGGACGATTCCTTCGAGGAATTCTGCATGACCGTGCTGGCACTCAAGCTATCCAACCACAATAACGCCGTCAGCCGCCTGCATGAAAGCGTCTCGCGCGAGATGTGGGCCGGCCTGTGGCCGGAAGCGCCGCGCGCGGAGCTGCCCATTTCCCACGTTACCAACGGCGTGCATGCCGAATCGTGGATTTCCCACGACCTGACCCACCTGCTGGACAATTATCTGGGGCCCGTCTGGCGCAGCCGCACCGGCGATGCGGATGCCTGGGAAGGTGTCGGGCGCATTCCCATCGAGGAACTGTGGCGCACCCACGAGCGGCGCCGCGAACGCCTGGTGGCCTTTTCCCGCCACCGGCTGCGCCAGCAACTGGCGCACCGGGGCGCATCCCTGTTCGAGCAAAGCGGGGCCGACAGCATCCTCGATCCGCAGGCGTTGACCATCGGCTTCGCGCGCCGCTTCGCCACCTACAAGCGCCCGTTGCTGCTGCTCAGCGACCCGGCGCGGCTGACCAGGCTGCTCAACGATCCCGACCGGCCGGTGCAGATCATCTTCGCCGGCAAGGCGCATCCGCGCGACGAGGCTGGCAAGGACATGATCCGCCAGATCGCCCATCTCTCGCGCCAGCCGCAGTTCCACAAGAACATCGTCTTTCTCGAGGACTACGACCTCGATGTGGCGCGCTACATGGTGCAAGGCGTGGACGTGTGGCTGAACAACCCGCGCCGCCCATTGGAAGCCAGCGGCACCAGCGGCATGAAGGCCGCACTGAACGGGGTGCTCAACCTCAGCATTCTCGATGGCTGGTGGGACGAGGCCTACGAACCGGAAATCGGCTGGGCCATCGGCCAAGGCGAACAGTACGAGGACGAAGCGACCCAGGACAGCATCGAATCCGCCGCGCTGTACGATCTGCTGGAAAAGGAGATCGTTCCCCTCTTTTACGAACGAAAAAGCGACCGCCTGCCGCACTACTGGGTGCAACGGATGCGCAAGGCCATGCGCGAACTGTGCCCGCGCTTCAACACCTGCCGCATGGTGAGCGAATATGCCAAGCGTTTCTATCTTCCAGCGCATCAGCATTATCAGCATCTTACCGTCACCGGCTTTGCGCCGGCGCGGCGGTTGGCGGACTGGAGCGCGCGCGTCACCCGCCACTGGGGAGGGGTGCGCATCGAGGCGGTGAAAGCCAGCGGCGGCGCCGAAATGCATGTCGGCGATCTGTTTACCGTCGAAGCGCAGGTGCGCCTCGGCGCGCTGACGCCTGAAGACGTCTCGGTGCAATTGTGCGTGGGGACGGTCAACAACCAGGGCGACCTGGTCAACCCCGCGCTGATCCCGATGCAGGCGGAAAAACAGGACGGCACCGTGTGGAACTACCAGACAGCTTCCCAGCCCTGTTGTCATAGCGGCCTGCACGGTTACACCGTCCGCATGCTGCCCCGCCATGCCGACCTGCACAATCCGTGGGCGCTGGGGCTGGCGCAGTGGGCCTCGTCATGACCGGCCTCAGCGGCGGCACGTCGATACTCCTGTACCTTTACGCCTCATGGGCGGAATTCGCCGCGGCGGGGACGAACGCTCCTCCGGCGCGCGACTGGCGCGGCCTCGTTCCCTGGTTGGCGGCGCTGCTGCACGGCGCCGTTCTGCATGAGAGCTTCTTCGCCACGACGGGCATCGATTACGGCTTCTTCAACGCCATGGCCATGGCCGCGCTGCTGGCGGTCGTCCTGGTGCTGGTCACCCAGTTGGGAAAGCCCGGCGACAGATTGGGCCTGGTGGTCTTTCCGCTCGCTGCCGCCCTGTTGGGCCTGAAACTCCTGGCACCGGCCGTTCCGCACCACTTGCACGAGACCTCCCTGCCGATGCAGGTGCATGTCCTGACATCCCTACTGTCCTTCAGCCTGCTCAACATCGCCGCCGCTCAAGCCCTGCTGCTGGCGGCTCAGGAGTGGCAACTCCGCCACAAGCATTCCCTGCCCCTGCTGGGCGCGCTGCCTTCCCTGCAAGGCATGGAACGACTGCTGTTCCAGCTCATCGCCGCCGGGCTGGCGCTGCTCAGCCTGTCGCTGCTCACCGGCATGGCCTTCGTGGACAACCTGTTCGCGCAGCATCTGGC
>DATDOO010000088.1:0-13117 GCA_035293245.1 Methylococcaceae bacterium | reverse complement strand
GGTTCCGGCTGGGCCTGACGGCGTGCCTCGCGGTCGTTGGCGATGCGGTTGATCATCTCGTCCTCGTCGCGTTCGCCTCCTGGCGAAAGCGACTCAACCCGGCGCGGCCTGACCACGGTCAGTTCCCCGGGGCGGCGCTCGCGGCGCGGCAGCGCCAGGTCATCCACTTCCCGGATCCGCTCCGCGCGAATTCGCCGACCGGACGCTTGCTCGATGGATCGAAGCGGAATACTGCGGTTGACGATGCGATTGTTGATCACCGTCACGTTGGTGACGTTCTGGGTGACATTTATGATGTTGACGTTGTTGCGCGGCGCCAGGATATGGCGGTGAATGCTCCGGTTCGGGAAGTGGTCCGAGCGCACGCAATTCCAGAAATCCCAGGGAAGGTCGCGGTCCACATGGAAGCGTGGGCTGTGCAAACCAAAGCCGGGCCGCCAAACGACGTCGGGGGGCATCGGCGCCCAGGCGACGTATCCGCCGCCGAAGCGCCAGAACACCCAGGCCGGTGCCCACACCCGGCCGGGAATCCAGACCCAGCCGTACCAGTCGTCCCAGACCCAGCGCCCGTAGTGGAAAGGTGCCCAGCCCCACTCCCAGTCCGACTCCCAGGTCCAGCCGAATTCATCCGTGTAAATCCATTGCCCATCCGTATAAGGTCGCCAACCGGCGGACATGCCGCGGGGATACCAGACCTGTCCGTATATCGGATGCCCCACCCAGTCGCCGTAAGGGCTCAGGGCTTCGACGAAAATGGAAATATCCACGTCGGCTTTCGCAGGGGAACTGAAGCCGGCCCAGAAGGCCAGAACCACTACGCACAAAATACGGGAACAGTGCCGCATAAACGCCTCGTTGCCGCATCTGCCTGCGACATGCCGATGATTATTTCTAATCGGAAAAAGTGATGCATTGGAGGGCATTTTGCATTCATAAGTTCCGGACGGAAAATCGGTTTGAATCCACAGCCGGGAAGGGCGCTCGTGCCTTATCCGGGGGCAGGCGCCGCCGGCCTCGGCGTCGAACCGTTCCACCGCATCATAACGCCAGATTGCCGAGAAACTGGCGGGCGCACGCCTCCCAGGAAAAGCCCTGCGCATAACGCCGGCAGTCCCGAGGATTCAACGACAAGGCCTGCAGGGCGGCCCGTTGCAGATCGTGGTCCAGAATTCCTACGCGACTATCGCGTATCACGTCCTTGGGGCCTCGCACCGGAAAGGCTGCGACCGGGACGCCGCAGGCGAGGGCCTCCAGCAGGACCAGGCCAAAGGTGTCGGTCAGGCTGGGGAAGACGCACACATCGCTCGCTGCCACGGTGCGGGCCAGATCGTCGCCTTTGCGGTAACCCACGAAGCGCACCTGGGGATATTTGGCTTCCAGCTCCTGCCGCTGCGGCCCGTCCCCAACCACATACTTGCTGCCGGGCAGATCCAGCCGTAAAAACGCCTCGAGGTTTTTTTCCACCGCCACCCGGCCGGTGAACATGAAGATGGGCCGCTCGTCCTGGATGAAGTCTTTGTCCCTGGGGCGGAACAGCGCCGTATCCACGCCCCGGGACCAGCGCGCCAGCCTGTCGAAGCCCTGTCTGGCCAGATCGTCGGCCAGGGAATCGGTTGCGACCATGACGCGGTGACTCTCGCTGTGGAACCAGCGCAGGTAGGCGCGGCTTACGCTCAGGGGGAAACCGACCCGCAGCTTGAAATATTCCGGGAAATGGCTGTGGAAGGAGGTCGTATAGTCGAAGTCGATTTCGCGGCAGTAGCGGCGCGCAGCGAAACCGACGGGGCCTTCCGTCGCCAGATGGATGGCGTCCGGCCGGAATGCCTGGATGAGGGGCCGAAGGCGCGGGCCGCACAGAAAGGCCAAGCCTACGTCCGGATAGCCGGGGCAGGGCCAAGTGCGGAACCGGTCCGGCGCGATCAACTCCACCGTATGGCCGAGTGTTTCCAGGGCGCGGCGGGTATTGGCCAGGGTGGTCACTACGCCGTTGACCTGCGGATGCCAGGCATCGCTGATCAAAAGTATCCGCTTGCCGCCGTCCGTTCGATTATCGTTTGCCGTCACGCTCATCCAACCCCGTATTGCCGAAAACATTTTCCCATGCCTACGCAACCATCGCCGCACAGTCCCCCGGACCGGCCGGCACTGCCCCGCAGGTTCATGATCTATTACGGTCTGCCGGAACTTGCCCAGGCGGTGGTGACCTTGCCCTTGGCGCTGTTCATCCCCGCCTACTACGCCGACGATAGGGCGCTCCCGCTCGCCGGGGTGGGCGCGGCGATTGCCGCTTCGCGCATCCTGGATATTTTCATCGATCCGCTAGTCGGCTCCCTGAGCGACCGCCTGCGGACGCGCTGGGGCCGCAGAAAGCCCTGGATCGCCCTGGGCACGCCGCTTCTCATGCTGGCGGTCTGGATGGTCTTCGTCCCGGCCGGCCAGGTGTCGCTGCTGTATCTGTTCGGTTGGGCGAGTCTGTTGTTTCTGGCTTTCACCCTGGTCGACCTGCCCCACAAGGCCTGGGGGGCGGAGTTGTCGACGGAGTATATCGAGCGCACCCATATCGCTGCCTGGCGCGAGGGCTTTAGCGCCCTGGGAAAGATTCTGTTCCTGGTCGTGCTCTCGATCATGGGGGTGTTCGGCTACGGGGATAACCGCACCCAGCTTGTTGCCGTTGCCGCCATCATCCTCGTCAGCCTGCCTGTTTTCGGGGCCGTGGCGCTCGCCAAAGTGCCGGAATTCCCCGCAGAAGAACTCCACGGCGACCGCTACCGGGGCTGGGACGCGCTGCGTCTGGCGTTCCGCAATCGGGCCTTCGTGCGCACGCTGATCGTTTTGGTTCTGTTCGGCTCCGCGGTCATGATCCAGGCCACCTTGCACAAGCTCGTCCTGACCCACGTCGTCGGCCGTCCCGACCTGTTCGCCTCCATGATCCTCGCCGAGAATCTCGTCTCGCTCGCCGCGGTCCCCCTGTGGATCCAAATCGCCGGCCATGTGGGCAAACACCGCGCGGTCATGCTGGCCGCGCTGTGGCTTGGGGTTTGCAGCCTGGCTTTCCCGCTGGTGGGGCAGGGCGATACCACGCTGTATGTGACCTTGATCGTGCTGCGCGGCAGCAGCGTGGCGTCGATCTTCATGCTGGCCAATTCCATTGCCGCCGACGTGATGGACCACGACATCGTCGCCTCGGGCCAACAGCGCACCGGGCTGTTGTTCGCCGCGTGGGGCATCGCCATCAAGCTCGCCGTGGCCCTGGGGATTGTCCTGGCGACCGCCTTGCCCGCCGCGTTCGGTTTCGAACCCTCCGCGCCCGCGCAGAGCGCCGCGGCGAAGCAGTGGCTATTGCTGATTTACGGCTGGCTGCCCTGCCTGGTCATCGCCCTGGGCACGCCGCTGATGTGGCATTTTCCCATCGATCACGCCCGGCAAAAGGAGTTGCGTAAGGAAATCGCCGCCCGGCGGGTTGTCAGGCATTGAGGATGCGACGCGGGATTCCCAGCGTCATCCCTGTCGCCTCACGGGGCCGGCGGGCGGGGTATACGGCAAATTTGAACCACCATTGTCGCCACATCGCCGGCAAGCCTTCTTGATCGCGCGCGGCCTGAAGAAAAACCACCGGCGCGATCCGGGACAGGTGAGCCTGGAAAATTACTGGCAGGAACGGCGCCCGAAAGAGAGCTTGACAGACATGTCGGCGTTTGCTATTTCTCTGTAAACAGAATCTTCAGAACATTCGATATGACACTTACACCGGTCATGGAAAAATACATCCTCCATTGGGGCGAGATGGGCGCTCGCTGGGGGGTCAACCGCTCGGTGGCGCAGATTCACAGCCTGCTGTATCTGGCGGCCCGCCCGCTGACGGCGGAGGAAATCGCCGACACGCTGGGCGTGGCGCGCTCCAACGTCAGCACCAGCCTGCGCGAACTGCAAAGCTGGGGCCTGGTGCGCCTGCTGCACGTCAAGGGCGACCGCCGCGATCACTTCGAGGCGCTGGGCGATTTGTGGGAAACCTTCTTCGCCATCGTCGAGAACCGCAAGCGCCGGGAACTGGACCCGACCCTGAGCGTGCTGCGCGACTGCTGCCTGGAATGCGCCGACGACCAGGCGACCGATCCGCTGACCAAGCAGCGCATTGTGGCAGCAACGGAATTTCTGGAGAAACTGCTGACCTGGTACGATCAGGTCAAACGCCTGCCCCGAGCGGTACTTTTGAAGATCATCGAATTGGGCGGCAAGGTCGAACAATTGCTCAAGCTGGGCAGATAGCTTTCAGTCTTTTTTTACCGTCACCCAAGGAGAACCCGCGACCAACATCCCAATTCCAGAAAATTTTTTGCCCCTATGTTTCTGTACGTTCCGAATCAACAGATACAAGAGAACAACATGAGCGCACTGACTCTGTTTATTGCCGAAATCGTGTCTTCCGCCGTGATTGCCGTGGCGGTATCACGCTACCTCCGGCCGACACTCTCGGACAACCTCGAACTGCTGTGCGGCTCCCCGCAGGCCAAGCAATTCTGGCTGACTTTCACCCATTTGATGCTGCTGATCGTCCCTCTGCTGTGCGTGCTGCTGTTTTCGCAGCCTCGCGATATTGCCGCCGACCAAGTGGCCGATGCCCTGCGTTCCGGCCTGTTGCAAATTCTGCTGGGCATCTTCGCGGCCTTGTTATCGGTGGGCTGGAATGTGTGGCGTTTCGCCGACCAGGCGAAACGTCTCGATGTGCGGGGGGCAGGCAACCCGGCCATAGCCCCGATCAGGGGGGCGTGAGCCATGCGCATCCTGATTACCGGCGCGTCCGGTTTCATCGGCGGCCACGTGTTGCACGCCCTGCTGGCCGCGGGCCATCAGGTCGTCGCCGGCGTCCGCCAACCCGATAAATTTCCCGTTCGGGACCACTGCACGGCCCTGGCCATGGATTTCTCCAGGGACACTAAGCCTCAGCATTGGCTGCCCCGTCTGCACGGCGTCGATGCGGTGGTCAATTGCGTCGGCATCATCGGCGAGGACAGCAACCAGCGTTTCGAAGACCTGCATCGCCGCGGCCCCATCGCCCTGTTTCAAGCCTGCGTTCAGGCCGGGGTACGCAAAGTCATCCAGATTTCCGCCCTGGGTGCGGATGAAACCGCCTTCAGCCGCTACCACCTCAGCAAGAAGGCGGCGGACGATTTTCTGGCCGCCACGGGTCTGGAGTGGAGCATCCTGCAACCCTCCATGGTCTACGGGCCGGGCGGAAAGAGCCTGATGCTGTTCTCGGCCCTGGCCGCTCTGCCCGTCACCCCGCTGATCGGCGACGGCCGCCAGCGCCTGCAGCCGGTGCACGTGGACGACCTGACGGCGGCGGTACTGCGCCTGCTGGAACCGGGAGCGCCGAACCGGGTGAAGCTCATCGTCGCCGGCCCTGAATCCGTAACCTTGGCCGAGATGCTGACCGCGCTACGCCGCTGGCTGGGCCGCAGGCCGGCACCCGCTTGGCCGGTGCCTTTCCGGCTGGTGCTGATGGCCGGGGAGATCGTCGGTTCGCTCGTTGCCTCGCCGCTTAACGGCGAAGCGCTGCGCATGCTGCAGCAAGGCAATACCGGCGATCCGTCGGAGTTGACCGCTCTGCTCGGGCGGCCGCCGTTGTCTCTGGACACCGCCTTAACCCGATGGCCGGCCCGGCAAGCCGAGTGCTGGCACGCCGGGCTGTTGTTTCTCCGGCCTGCGTTGCGCTATGCCTTGGCGCTGTTGTGGATCTGGTCCGGGCTGACTTCTGCCTGGCTGTTTCCGCAAGCCGAAAGCTATGCCCTGCTGGCGGCCATCGGCGTGACCGGCAGTGCCGCGCCGTTGGCACTTTACGGGGCTTCGGCGCTGGACGTCTTGCTGGGCCTGGCGCTTCTGCTGCGCTACCGGGTGAAGCTCGCCGGGGCTATCCAACTTGGGCTGATGGCGGTGTATTCGTTGGTTATCGGGATTTTCCTGCCGTAATTTCTGTTGCACCCCTTCGCGCCCCTCGTGAAAAACCTGCCTTTGATCGTTGCAACGGCCATGGTCATGGCTACGGAGGAATCGTGATGGAGATTTTCCTGCTCAAATGGCTGCACATTTGCAGTTCCATGCTGTTGTTCGGCACCGGCCTGGGGACAGCCTTCTTCAAGTACACCGCGGATTTGGGAAAGGACCTCCGGGTGATGGGTGACACCAATCGCCGCGTGGTCATCGCCGACTGGCTGTTCACCACGCCCACGGTGATCATCCAGCCGCTGTCCGGCTATGCCCTGGCCATCCAGTTCGGCTACCCTGCGGACTCTCCCTGGCTGATGGCTTCGCTGGTTCTCTATCTGGTGGCGGGCCTGTGCTGGCTGCCGGTGGTGTACTTGCAGATCCGCATGCGCGACGATTGCGCCGCGGCCCTGGCCAGCGGCCAGGAACTCAACCCCCGCTACTGGAACGACGCCCGCGCCTGGTTCTGGCTGGGCATTCCGGCTTTCGCGGCGATGGTGGGAGTCATCTGGCTGATGGTGGCCAAGCCGGCCTTTGCATGATTAGCGGAGAACCCCATGTCGACACGATCGCAACCCCTGTTTCAGCGTGCCTTGGGCAACGCGGCCTGGAACCGGTTGGCCCCGGCGGTGCGGCGCCACTACGCGATGAGTGCAGCGACGGCCGAAACCCGGACGCTGCCCGGCATCATGGAAGAGATTTATCACGCCCCCTTCATCAAGCCGCTGTTGCTTTTCGCCCGCGGCTTCGACGCCCTGGTGCCGTACCGGGGCCGGGATGTGCCGGTGGAGGTGCGCAACTGGACCGACCCCGCCTACCCGCAGGCTTTGTTCTGGCACCGGACCTTTCGCTTCGCCGATGGCCGGCGCACTGTTTTCCTATCGCGCATGGAATCGGACCGGCCGGGGGAGATCGTCGAACTGCTGCGCTTCGGCGTCGGTATCCGCATGCGCGTCGAAGAGCAAAACGGCGCCTTGGTGTACACCGCGCTGGAACACTGCTGGAAAATCGGCTCCCGGTTACCGGGCATTCCCAACTGGGCGCTACTGGGCACAGCCACCATCGTGGAACGGGCGATTTCCGACGATGAACTACACTTGGACTTCGCCATCAAGCATCCTTTGTTCGGCCGGACTTTCGGCTATCGCGGCCGGTTTGCCTTGCCTGAAGGCGTGGTGCAATGCCGGGATGCTCTTTGATTGGCCCAGGAGACAGCCCATGACGCTCGCCAGCATCAATCCCATGACCGGGGCGCGGCTCGCCGACTACCCGCTTTGGGCGGGGCCCCAACTGGAGCAGGCCCTGGTGCAAACTGCCGCGGCCGCACCCGATTGGCAATGCTCGACCTGCGCCAGGCGCGCCGAACCCTTGCGGCGGGTTGCGGCGCAATTGCGCGGCAAGTGCGATCGCTATGCGCTCCTCATGGCCGTGGAAATGGGCAAACCCGTACAAGAGGGCAGGGCGGAGGTGGAGAAGTGCGCCTGGGCTTGCGAGTTTTTCGCCGAGCACGCCGAGCGCTTCCTGCAAGCCGAGCCGGTGGCCACCGAAGCGCGCCGTAGCTATATCGCCTACGATCCGCTGGGCACCGTGCTGGCGGTCATGCCCTGGAACTTCCCCTTCTGGCAAGTGTTCCGCTTCGCCGCCCCGGCGCTCATGGCCGGCAACTGCGTCCTGCTCAAGCAC
The DNA here is from genome assembly GCA_035293245.1 of Methylococcaceae bacterium. GTDB lineage: Bacteria > Pseudomonadota > Gammaproteobacteria > Methylococcales > Methylococcaceae > DATDOO01. The sequence goes on along the minus strand of DATDOO010000088.1, from coordinate 5,452 downwards.
GCCTCCAACGTCCCGCAATGCGCGGAAGCCATCGAGCAGCTTTTTCAAGCCGCCGGTTTCCCGCCCGGCGTATTCCGCTGGCTGCGCGTCTCCAGCGAGCAGGCCGAAGGACTGATCGCCGACCCGCGCGTCCACGCCGTCACCCTCACCGGCAGCGAACAGGCGGGCCGGCGCGTGGCGAGCCTGGCCGGGGCCAGCCTGAAAAAAACCGTATTGGAACTGGGCGGTTCGGATCCTTTCGTCGTCCTGGCCGACGCCGACCTGGAGGTAGCGGCCAGCGCAGCCGTGGCCGCGCGTTTCAGGAACAACGGCCAAAGCTGCATTGCCGCCAAGCGCTTTGTATTGCTGGAAGCCATTGCCGACGACTTTCTCGCCCTGTTTCGGCCGAAGGTCGAAGCACTGCGCATCGGCGATCCCCTGCGGGAAGAAACGCAATTGGGGCCCATGGCCCGAGCCGATTTGCGCATGCAACTGCATCGCCAGGTCACCGAGTCGATCCGGCTTGGCGCCAAGGCTTTATGCGGCTGCGAGCCCATCAAGGGACCGGGCCAATTCTATCGGCCGTCCATCCTGGATCGGGTTCGCCCCGGAATGCCGGTTTTCGACGACGAGGTGTTCGGGCCGGCGGCGGCCCTCATCCGGGTGCGCGACGAGGCCGAAGCGCTGGCCGTGGCCAACAACCACCGCTACGCACTGGGCGCCTCCGTATGGAGCCGCGATCCGGCCACAGGGGAGTTGTTTGCGCGGCACCTGCAGGGCGGCGCCGTGACCGTCAACGAACAGGTGCACAGCGATCCCCGCCTGCCTTTCGGGGGCGTGAAGAATTCCGGCTACGGCCGCGAACTGGGCCAGGCGGGCATCCGCGAGTTCGTCAACGTCCGCAGTGTGTGGCTCACGTAGCGAGCCGGTTCTCCTTTTCCCTCCAGACCGTCCTTGTACGGCGCTTTTTCCGACCTGATTAGTCGCGAGTTTCGGCACGAAGCTCGCGACTAATCAGGTTTCTCGATGGGTAACGTTCAGGAATGCTTACGGCCGGGCGGGGCCATGTGTTCGGCCAGGTCGTTCACCTTGGCGGCCATGATGAAGTCGTTTTCGTGCAGGCCGTCGATTTTGTGGGTCTGGAAGACCACGGTGCAATAGCCCCAGCCCATGCTCATATCGGGATGGTGCCCCTCCTGCTCGCACATTGCGCCGACCTTTTGCGCGAAGGTCATGGCATCCATGAAATTGGGGAAGGTAAATTTGCGCTTCAGTTTGGTGGCCTCGTCCCGTAATTCCCAGCCCGGCGTTTCGCCCAGGTATTTTTCCGCCTCGGCGCGGGGCATGGGCGGGATGCCGCCCTGGCAGGGGGTGCATTTGGCTGCGCTCAGTTCGCAGTGCGTCATGGACGTGTTCATGATGGCGACTCCGTCACAGGTGGATCGATTTGTCGCGTCGCAAGATGAGATGCTCGGAATGGCGACTCCAAAGAATTGGACACGGTGGGCCATGGAATGGTTCTGAACGTCGTGGCGGCAACCTCTTTCTTCTTATCCGCCGGCTTTCGGGGGCGAACCTAATAGCGGCAAATTAGGCCAAACGACTGTTCCAGCCGCAGCGCATCCGGCGTGGCGATGCTCCAGGCGCCGCCGACCGCTTCGATGCGCAGCGGAATGGAATCGCTATCGTTGCCCGAACCGGTGGAAGGCTTAAGCACGATGTCGAAGGCATCGCTGCCGCGCCAGCCCTTGAAACTGGGGTAGGCGGGGGTGCCGGGGTTTGCCGTGCCGCAGTGCAGTTCAGCGGTGGGGCCGTCGCCGTCGAGTTTGGCGACGTTGATCGACAGCGGCAGGTTCATGGTGTTGAACACGACCAGGCGCATGCCGTCGGGCGCGGGCGCGGTTACATCGCCGCCGTTGTGGAGGAAGGCGGTTTCGCCGCTGTCCGGGTTGACCAGGAACGAACCCGGCGAGTCATGGCCGAACTGGATTTCCACCCGGTGGTAGCCGGATCGATCCATGCGCCCGGCATAGACGTGCACGGCCCCGTCGCCGTCCGCGCCGGCGGTGGCCGGTTTGCTCCAGTCCAAGAAGGCTGCGGCCGGGCCCGCCTTCGGCCGGATGAGCAACCGCTTGCCGGAACGGTTCACTTGCGCCGCCTCGCGGCCGATGGATGCGCTCTCGTACCCGCGCACGCAGCGATCGAGCAGCGCCTTGCATCCCGCCATGACGGAGACGAACGGCAGCAAAAGTTCCTCTTCGCCGATCGCCGGTGCGCCGAGAATCGCCGCGGCCGCCTCCGCGGAAAGCGTGGTCATGGGCGCGCTGTGCTGCGCTGTCTGTGACGGCCGGTATTGGTGCGTCGACAAATCCAGCACTTCGGCGCTATCGAAGCGCAGGCCCGCACGCTCTTTGGCGTAAAGGCCGCCACCGGCCAGGAGGAGAAACAGCGCCGGCCACAGGCGGCAAAAAAGCGATGGACTCCGCGCCTTCACGGATTCCTCCCGTTGGTTGCCCTTAAATCCCACAGGGTCTGGCCTCATTGCAAGGCGCCATCGCCCTTCCGCGCCGCCCGCACGACTCGGCCCACCGTCGTGAAATGCACCCCGAAGAAGTTCGCAATCTGCTGATAGCTGTATTCCCCGGATGCGTGGGCTGCCGCCATGGCGGCCTCCCGGCTTTCATGGGCGGACGCGATAGCTTGCAGCGGCGGCGCCGGCGGACGCCGTTGCGCCCTGGGGACATTGACGTTTTCCTGCCCTTCGGCTTTCCTGGCCTGCATCCGGACGACGAAACGCTCGTCGCCGAGATACACCTGCCGGTTGAGATACCGCCAGATGGACTCCGCGCCGTTCCCCTGCGCGACGAATGTCTCATAACGGCGCACGGCCTCCGTCGCCGGCGCGCCGAACCGCGCAAGCAGGGCGGAGGTTGCCAGCCACGCCGGAACCAGCGCCTCGCCCACCATGGCCCGATAGCTGCTCCAGCGCCACTCGCCCGCGTGCCCGACCATCCCGGCGCGAACCGGATTGAGCACCACGTAGCGGGCCAGCTCCAACAGATGGGCGTCCGCATCCACCAGAACGGCCTTATAGCGACCCTGAAACACATGCCCCGACCGCCCGTGACGCCGGTTGGTTTTCTGGGTGAACACGCCGTTGAGTTGACGCATGCCCGGCGACAAATTGCCATCCGGCGTTTCGACGACCAGGTGATAGTGGTTGCCCATCAGGCAATAAGCATGGCAAACCCAGTTGAAATCCTGGATGACCTGCCCGAGAACCGCAAGAAACAGCGCCCGGTCATCGTCATCCTCAAAGATGTCCTCGCGCCGGTCGCCCCGCGACGTGACGTGGTACAGGGCGCCAGGAAACTCGATGCGTAGGGGTCTGGCCATGGGCGGAGTTTAGCTTCTGGTGTGCTATGTAGCTAGACCTGACCCCATGTTTGCGCGCGCTGTTTGAGCTTCGAGCGCTCGATGAAAGTGTCCAGCAACTGAGTGATCTGCCGCTTGGCCTTGGGGTCCAGCTTCTCGATGGCCGGCCGCCGCCACTCAAGGCTGTTTGGTGGCTAGGCGCTTGACCTTGCGAGGCACGTGCCATGCCCAGCAGCAGCACCTCCGCCCCCACGTCCAGCGGCCTGCGCCATCGGGGTCACTTTTTCACTTTATAGCAAGCCAAATAACGCGGCAAGGGTCGAGTCCTGTAGGCTGGGATGAAGCGATAGCGTAATCCCAGCAATGATCCCGAAACGCTGGGTTTCCGCTTCGCTGCAACCCAGCCTACGTGCTGGAGATGTTGGAATGTTAGAACTGACCCTTTATCCGCCCGCGGTCGAGGCCGAAGCAGTTTATTATCGTCAACTCACCGAGTCCGCCATGGCGGCGTGACTCACAACAACGAGCCTCCGAAATCCCCGGGGCGGTTCATGGTTCCAACCGGCGTAAAGTAGTTTGATAATGTTGGAGTTCAGACCGCGCATGACAGGAACGGCCCGAGGCCAGTCAGATCGACCACCCGCGCCGCTTTACCTAGGACATGAAGCCCAACGGGCACACAGACGTCATAACCTTGATTCACACGCACTGATAAGGAGAAAAAGCGTGTCAAAAAATCCTTTTTTAGCTATCGCCATCACTTTTGCTCTTTCAGGATGTGAGGCACTTCATCAGCATGTAGTCGAGCATCAAAACGCACTGCTGTCGGCATCTGGTGATCACCTGATGGCAGAGTCTTTCGTGAAACGGCCGTTCACCCCACCGCATCATCATGGGAGGATGAACAGTGTGGATATAGTGGAAGTATCAGGCCCTTTAACCTGTGTTAGTGAACCTTCCGTCAGTAGTGCCATAGCTGTTCATCGTTCAAAAGATGAACTCTCGCGCGATGTGATATCCAAACGGTACGTAGAAATAGCAACTCAACGAGGGAACTCCGTTCGTCTCTACAAGGCGAATGTTAACCACGTCATCGAATCACTTTTCACGACGACATCCAAACGAGGTGAAACAGCATCAGACATGGCATTCATCGAATTCAACGCTTCAGGGCGGATGATTTCTGCATTGACCAGGAGCATAGAAATACAACCATCCATCGGTGGAAGCATTTACAAGTGTGTCCCCACCTCTCATGTATGGATTGGACGAAATGTCGCTCATATTGAGCGCCAAGTTGGAAACCGTGTTTTAGAAGATGGCCTGATTGGAAATGCATTGCCTTAAAGTTGGGAGGATTGGGTTTGAACCCCGTCCCGAACGTTGAAAGCCGCCAGCGGATGATCCAGGCGAGGCTTTCGCGGTGCGCGGCGCCAATTGAAACGTTTCGGACAGGGTGGAAACCTGTCGCGGGAAGAGGTGGACGGTTTGATCGGGCCCCTCGATCCTCCTTGAGAAAACGGGGTCATGAGAAAACGGAGAAAACGGGTCAGGTCTAGCACCGTAGCATAAGTCCATCGCCCTCTTTGCCTCAACATTGTCTACCGTCGCGACGCCGCTGATTCGAAAGAAGTGTAGACCGAAATAATTTCCGATTTCCTCCGCCCGATCCTGGATTCCCACGCTTGGCTACGAAGGCTACGCCAGCCTATTGGCAAGTCGGGCAAACTCCTCCAACCCTAATGTTTCCGCCCGCGCGCCGGGGTCGACGCCGGCGGCGGCAATCTGCTCGGCATCCAGCAAGCCCTTGAGGGTGTTGCGCAGAATCTTGCGCCGCTGGCTGAAGGCCTGCGAAATAAGGGTCAGGTCTAGCATCGTAGCATGAGTCCATCGCCCTCTTTGCCTCAACATTGTCTACCGTCGCGACGCCGCTGATCCGAAAGAAGTGCACAAAAACGGGGTCAGCAGCGGCTTGGCAATGCCGCACATTCTAGTGGGTGGGATTCCCACCCGGATAACCGCTAGCCACGGGTCCGGTATCGAGCCTTGCAGTTGGCGCGGCGACGCGCCGATTGATGCGTAGGTACGAAAGCAGGCG
>DATDOO010000087.1:0-10757 GCA_035293245.1 Methylococcaceae bacterium | reverse complement strand
TATCTCGGCGGTATCCTGCGGGTGCGCAAGGGCCAGAAGGTGCGCGTTCTCCTGCGCAACGAACTGCCGGGAGGCGCGGAAAACATCGTCCACTGGCACGGCCTGCACGTGCCGCACGAGGCGGACGGCCATCCCCTGTGGGGCATCGCCAAAGGCGAGACCTACGTCTACGAATTCGAGGTGGCCAATCCCGCCGCCACCCTGATGTACCACTCCCACACCCACGGCGTCACTGCGCGCCAGGTCTACGCCGGTCTGGCGGGACTGTTGCTGATCGGCGACGACGAGGAGCGGCGGTTGGGCCTGCCGTCCGGCGACTACGATTTGCCCGTCGTGATCCAGGACCGCGCCTTCGACGACGACAACCAGTTCCGCTATGCGGACGGCCACATGGAAACCATGATGGGCTTCCTCGGCGACCAGATTCTGGTCAACGGCCAGCGCAATTTCGTGCTGCCGGTCAATACGCGCGCTTACCGCCTGCGGCTGGTGAACGCGTCGAATGCGCGCATCTACAAGCTGGGCTGGAGCGACGGCACGCCGTTGACGGTGATCGGCACCGACGGCGGCCTGCTGGACAAGCCTGTCACCCGTCCGTTCGTCGTTCTCGCGCCGGGCGAGCGCCTCGAACTGTGGGCGGATTTCAGCGGCCGCGCCGTGGGCAGCGAGATGACCCTGCGCAGCCTGCCGTTCGGTGGCGTCTACCCGGCCATGCACGAGCGGATGATGGGCGGCGGCCAGGCTGGCGAAGGCGGGCGTGGCGGCATGGGCATGATGGGACACGGCGGTGGTGGCGGCATGGGGATGACGCAGCATGGCGGGGACGGAAACCGCGGCGCTCAGGGTGAACACGGCGGCATGGGCATGATGGGCGGAAAACAGGGGCAGGGCGGCGGTGGCATGGGAATGATGCAGCATGGCGACGAAGGCAGCCGCGCTGGACAGGGCGAGCACGGTGGAATGGGCATGATGGGCGGCGGCCAAGGGCAGAGCGGTGGTAAAGGCGAGCACGGCGGCATGGGAATGATGGGCGGAAAATCGGGACAGGGCGGCGGCGGCATGGGAATGATGCAGCATGGCGACGAAGGCAGCCGCGGTGGCCAGGGCGGGCACGGCGGTATGGGCATGATGGGCGGCGGCCAGGGCATGGGGACGATGCACGGCGCAAGTCTGGCGATGGGTGCGGATTTCCCGGTCCTCAAGGTGCACGTCATGCAGGAAGAGAAACACAGCGACCGTCTGCCGGAGCGCCTGGTCGATTTCAAGCGCCTGAACCGCCAGGAGGCGGCCAACGCCGCCAACCCGCGCGTCTTCCGCCTGACCATGGAGCACATGCGCTGGGGGCTGAACGGCAAGAGCTTCGAGATGGAAGCGGCGGACGCCGAGGAAACGGTGCCCCTCAACTCCATGCAGGTCATCGAGTTCGACAACGGCCACACCCACGGCGGCGGCATGGGCGGCATGATGCACATGGCCCATCCCATGCACCTGCACGGCCAGACGTTCCAGATCCTCAAGCGCGAGATGAGCGGCACACCCAGCGAAGCCTACCGCGACCTGAGCCGCGGCTTCGTGGACGAAGGCTGGAAAGATACGGTGCTGGTCATGCCCGGCGAAAAAGTCACCATCCTCAAGCGTTTCGACGACTTTCCCGGCCTGTTCCTGTTCCACTGCCACATCCTCGAACACGAGGAAATGGGCATGATGCGCAACTTCCTGGTCAAGTAGTGCGGGTGGGCTAGACGCGCTTAGCCCGACTCGATCACTGGCCGAACATTGCAGAATTCCCCGACGGCTTCGGGCGGCAGGGGGCGGCTGATGAAGTAGCCTTGCACCAGGTCGCAGCCGACGTCCCGGAAAAATTGCAGTTGCTGGGCGGTTTCCACGCCTTCGGCGATGGCTTCCAGTTGCAGGGCTTGGGCCAAGGCGACGATGGCCTTGCAGATGGCGGCGTCCTCGCCCGACTGGGGGAGGTTTTTGACGAAGCTCTGGTCGATCTTGAGCTGGCTGATGGGGAAGTGCTTCAGGTAGCGCATGGAGGAGTAACCGGTGCCGAAATCGTCCACCGCCAAGCGTACGCCCAAGTGATCGATGCGGTCCAGGACGGTGCGCAGGTTTTCCGAAGTGTCCATCAGGATGCCTTCGGTCAGTTCCAGTTCGAGACGCTGCGGGGGCAGGGCGGTTTCCTGCAGGATGGCTTCCACCTTGCAGGCCATGTCGCCTTCCTTGAGCTGGCGCGGCGACAGGTTGACGGCGACGCGCAGCGCCAGCCCCTCGTCCAGCCATTGCCGGGCCTGGCGGCAGGCGGTGCGCAGCACCCATTCGCCCAGCGGAATGATCAGGCCGGTCTCCTCGGCCACCGGGATGAAATGCGCCGGGCTGACCGTTCCCACTTCCGGATGCTGCCAGCGCACCAGTGCTTCCACACCCACCACCTCCCGGCTTTCCAGGTCGAATTGGGGCTGATAGACCAGCGCAAACTCGTTCCAGCCGGTGGCCATGGCCCGCCGCAGCCCGTTTTCCAGCGCCATGCGGCGGTGCATCTTGTCCATCATGGCCGTGACGAAGATCTGGTAGTTGTTCTTGCCCTGTTCCTTGGCGGAATACAGGGCCGTGTCGGCGCACACCATCAGGCCGTGGGCGTCGCCGGCGTCGTTCGGGCACAGGCTGATGCCCACGCTGGCGGTGGCGTAGATCCGGCTGCCCTCGAAGTCGATGGGTTCGGCCAGGGCGGCGATGAGCTTGTCGGCGACCAATTCCGCCTGGTTCCGCTCGGCCAAAGGCCCCACCACTAGCGCAAATTCGTCGCCGCCGATGCGGCACACCACGTCGGCGGCGCGCACCACGGCGCGGAAGCGGTCGGCGATGGCGCGCAGCAACTGGTCGCCGGCGTGGTGGCCGAAGTTGTCGTTGACGATCTTGAAGTTGTCCAGGTCGAGCAGGATCAGGGCGCTGCGCTCGTCGTGGGAGGCGCCGCGGGCCACTCTCTCGGCCAGATGCTTGTTGAAGAAGTGCCGGTTGGGCAAACCGGTGACCGGATCGTAGTGGGCCAGCCGGTCCAGGTTTTCCTCGGCCCGCCGCCGTTCGACGAGTTCTTGTTCCAATGCGCCGTCCCGTGTCTGGATCTGGACCAGCATGGTGTTGAAGCTGCGGGCGAAGGTGGCGATCTCGTCGTCGCCGTCTTCGGGCACCCGGCGCGAGTAGTCCCGGCTGGTGGCCACCGCCTGGACTACCGCCGCCAGCTCGGACAGGGGCGCGGTGATCCGTCGCTGCAACCGGCGGAGAAGAAGGTGGGCCGTGAGCAAGGCAAGGCCCAGCCCGACGGTGTTGAGGCCCATGTACAGCGCCAGCCGCGCGTAAAGCGCTTGTAGATCGGCGCGCAGGCGGATGTTGCCCAGGACGTTGTTTTCCGCTACCACCGGCTGCGCTGCTTCCACGTACAGCAGCGGGTAAAGGAACGCGCCCCGCACCACTTCCGGGGCGGATTTCCCGGGCTCGTCCGGCCGGCGGTAAGCGGCGAAAACCGCTCCGCCGGCGCTGGTCAGTTCGGCGCTGACTACGGCCGGCGCGCCTTTGAGGCCGTTCAGCAGTTCCTGGGCGTCGCCGGGGGTGCGGAACAGCAGGGAGGCGCTGGTATTGGCGGCCAGGAGACTGGCGGTGACCTTAAGGTCTTCCTGCATGGAGCGGCGGGCGCCGTAAAACTCGCCCACGGTCATCACCACGCTCACGACCGCTACCGCCATGAGGTTGGTCAAGGCGTTGATGGCCAGCAGCCGGCGGCTGAGGGAGGCGTGTTGCGGGGCGAAGCGCTGCCGGTTCATGACATTGCCTTTAATGCACCGTCCGCGCCAGCCTTAGGAGCTTGGCGCTGAAATCCAGCCCCGCCTGGCGCGCCCGGCGGGTGTTGATGTCGAACACCACGCGCTGGGGGTCTACCGCCAGTACGATCATGGTCCCCATGGGCCAGGCGACGGGATGATCGCTTATGGTCAGTACCGGCGCCGCACGCAACGCTTCCAGCAATTCGGCCGCGCGGGGGACGGCATCCGGATTGAAGAACAGCACCTGGCAGGTGCGTGCTTCCTGAGCGGTCTGCGGGAATTGCAAGGATAGCGGGATGTCGTGGACGGTCTTGCCGTCCAGTTGCCGCAACGCGTCGCCGAAACGGTGGGGGCCGTACAGGCACAGCGTAAACGGTTCCGCCGTTTCCCCGGGCCAGTGGGTGAAGAGGGCGAAGTTGTACAGAAAAGCCGCTTTCAGTTCGTACTCTTCGGCCAGTTCGGCGCGGAGGGGCCCGATTCCCGCCAGGAGCACAATCGCCAGCCAACCGCGGAACAGACGGCGCAGCGTGCTCAAGTTCAGAACCGCAAGGTCAGTTTCAGGCGGAAGCTGCGCCCGTCCTGGAAAATTTCGTTCTGCACGAACTCCGAACCCACCGGATCGGCATAGTGCGCGTTCCACAGGTTGTAGACGCCGGCGGACAGGTCGGCGTTTTCCAGCCAGCGGCTGTTGAGGGTCAGGCTGCTCAGGACGTGGCCGTCCACGGTGTCCAGACGCCCCTGGCGGCTGCCCAGGTAGAGGGTGTCGAAGCCCAGCGTCCAGCCCTCCCGCCACAGGGGAGAATCGATGTGGAATTTGGCCATGTGCTGGGGCGAATTGGTGAGGATGGCGCCGGTGTCGTCGCGGGTCTCCTGCCAGGCGTAGCTGAGCCGGGTGCGGACGCCGTTTTTGAAGCGGTGTTCGCCGTCGGCTTCCACGCCTACCGCCTTGATGCCGTCCAGGTTGCGGTAGATCAGGAAGCCGTCCGCATCGGCGGTCTGGGAAATGAGGCCGTCGGCTTCGTAGTGGTAGACCGAAAGCCCCAGGCGCGTGGCGGGCGTCAGCAGGTGTTGCAGTCCGAGTTCCAGCGTCTCTACGGTTTCGTTGTTCAGGGATGCGTTGGGCTTGTATCCGGAATTGCCTGCCGGGTCGTTGTAAAAGCGTTCGAAGGTGTTGGGGGCGCGGAACGCCGTACCGTAGTTCAGGCGCAGCGTGGTGTCCTCGCGCGCCTGCCAGACCAGACCCAGGCGGGGGTTGGCGGAACTGCCGCCCAGGGGCACGTAGTCGTAGCGGGCGCCGGCGATCAGGGTCAGTTCATCCAGCAGGCGGAACTGGTCCTCGCCGTAAAAGCCGTAGCGCACGCTGTTGTATGGAGCATCCACGAATACCGCGCCGCCCACGTCGCGGTTGCTCTGGAACTGCTGCAGGTTGTCCTGCCACTCGCCGCCGAAGGACAGCCGGTGGTCTTCGAACGATGTATTGATGACCTGCAATTCGCCGCCCCACCATTCGCCGCGGGCGACGTCGCGATTCAGCGCGTCGGGATAGGCGTAGTCGCCGTCATACCAGTAGCGCTGGTAGTCGAGGCGCGCCCTGAAATCCCAGGCGGGACCCCACTGGGTGTTGTAGGTCATGGCCACGAAGCCGCGCTGGTCCAGGGTGGCGCTGCGCGGGTCGTTGAACGCCTGGCCGAAGGAGGCGGTGGGGATGCCCTTGTCCCGCGAGATGTAGGCGCTCTCCAGGTTCAGGCCACCCAAGGAAAACTTGCCGAAAGCGCTCTGATAGCGGTCGAAGTCCAGCCCCACGGCGTTGCCGCCGTTCCGGCCGGGGGTGTCGAATTCCTTGAAGTGCAGCCGGTCCGGACCTTCCCGGTCGAAGCCGGTGGCGGAGAGCAGCAGTTCCGCGCCGTTGTCGAAGCGCCGGCCGAAGCTGCCGCGCGCCTTGTAGGTGTCGAAGCCGCCGTAGTCGCCGGAAAGCTCTGCGCCGTCCAGGGAGGCGCCGCGCTTGGTGATGACGTTGACCACCCCGAACAAGGCGTTGTTGCCGTACAGGGCCGACCCCGGGCCGGGCATGAATTCCACCCGTTCGACCAGGTCGATGTCGAGGATGAAGTCGTGGCCCAGGGACAGGCTGTCGTAAATGTTTTCGTTGAAGCGCACGCCGTCGACCAGCATCAGCACCCGCGCGTTGTAATCCCCCGGCGGGCTGAAGCCGCGTACGCCCAGATAGGAATAGTTGCGATCATGGCTGACGTAGACGCCGGGCAGGCTGCGCAGCACTTCCGCCAGGGTGCGGTAGCCGTAAGTCTTGATATCCTGCGCCGTCACCACCCGCACCGCCGCCGGCGCCTCGGCGCTGAGCTGGGCGTATTTGGCGGCGGTGGATACTTCCACGTTGGGGGAAAAGGTCGCCAGCCCGGTGTTGGACAGTTCCTCCAGGGGCAGGTCGGTCAGATCGCCCGCCACCGCAGCGGCGGATGCGCAGGCGAAAAGCGAATACAAATAACGCGGTAGACGGCGCGACATGGTTCGGCATCATAACCGAAATATGCCGTCCCTGAATTGTGGGAATAAGCCCGCCCGGTTGCCCATTCCGGCAATGCTTCTCGCTTGCGGGTAAACTGCGCCCTACCGCGTCGGCGGACTTTCACCTCCCAGAATTCTGCTCGAGGAACCTGCATGACCCTTCCCGAACTGCGCCTGAAAAAGGGCGAAGAGCGCCGTTTGCGCCATGGCCATTTGTGGATTTTCAGCAACGAGGTGGACACGGCGGCTACGCCGCTGACCGGTTTCCAGCCCGGCGATCCGGTCAAGGTGACGGATTCCAGGCGCCAGCCCCTGGGCGTGGCCTACGTCAACCCCGCCAGCCTCATCGCTGCCCGGCTCCTGACCCGCGACGCCGACGCCGCCATCGACCGCGCCTTTTTAACCCGCCGCATGGAAACCGCCTTGCGTTTGCGTCAGCGCTGTTTCGAGCAGCCCTATTACCGCCTGGTCTACGGCGAAAGCGACGGCCTGCCGGGCCTGGTGGTGGACCGCTACGGCGATGCGCTGGCGGTGCAGACCAACACCGCTGGCATGGAACGCCTGCAGGACGCCATCGTCGCCGTGCTGGACCAACTGCTCGCGCCCCGGGCGGTGGTGTTGAAAAACACCTCCAGCCTGCGCCGCCTGGAAGGTTTGGAGGAATACAGCCGCGTCGCCCACGGCCAACTGGACGGGCCGGTGGACATCCTGGAAAACGGCGCCCGCTTCCGGGTGGATTTGCTGGCCGGCCAGAAAACCGGCTGGTTCTACGACCACCGCGACAACCGCCGCGAACTGGCGGCCCTGAGCAAGGGTAAGCGGGTGCTGGATGTGTTCAGCTACAGCGGCGCCTGGGGCATCGCCGCGGCTGTGGCCGGCGCGAAGGAAGTGGTGTGCGTGGATGCCTCCGTCGCCGCGCTGGAGTGGGTGAAGGAAAACGCCGCGCTGAATGGCGTGGCGGAACGGGTCGAAACTGTGACGGCGGATGCCTTCGATTATCTCAAGCATGCCCGCGAGGCTCGGGAGCGCTTCGACGCCGTGGCGCTGGACCCGCCGGCCCTCATCAAGCGCAAGAAGGACCTGAAATCCGGCACGGAAGCCTATCACCGCCTCAACCAGGCGGCCTTGCAGGTGCTCAATTACGAAGGAATCCTGGCTTCGGCCTCCTGTTCCCATCACCTGGAGCGCGGCGCCCTGCACGACATCCTGCGCTCCGCCGCCCGCCACGTGGACCGGCATCTGCCGATCCTCCGTCAGGGCGGCCAAGGCGTCGACCACCCGGTGCATCCGGCCATGCCGGAAACCGAATACCTCAAGTTTTTCCTTTGCCACGTGACCCAGGCTTTGTAAGATGACGAAGATGCCGCCGGACTTGACCTTCACGACACTGGACGGGAAAGGCACGCGCCTGGACGAATACGCCGGGCGGGTGCTCCTGATCGTCAACACCGCCAGCCGTTGCGGCTTCACGCCGCAATATGCCGGGCTGGAGGCGCTGCAGCGCAAATACGGCGAGCGGGGCCTGACGGTAATCGGCTTTCCCTGCAACCAGTTCGGCGCCCAGGAGCCGGGCAGCGCGGCGGACATCGCCCAATTCTGCGCCACCAATTACGACGTGACCTTTCCGCTTTCGAGCAAGGTCGAAGTGAACGGCCCGGATACCCATCCCGTCTTCCGCTGGCTGAAACAGGCCGCGCCCGGCGTGGGCGGCACCGAAGCCATCAAGTGGAATTTCACCAAGTTTCTCGTCGCCCGCGACGGCCGCGCGGCGGGCCGCTATGCGCCGCTGACCCCGCCCGAACAACTCGAACGACCCATCGAAACCTTACTGGATCAACCTGAAACCCCATGAAAAAACTGCCGATTATTGCGACCGTTTGTTTCTGGCCGCTGCTGGCGCTGGCCGAAGAAGGCCAGTGGGAGCCTTCCAAGCTCAAGGCGTCGACCCTCGAGACCGCGCACCGCCAGACGGCGAATTACCAGCATTGCATCGACACGGAAGGGCAGGGCATTTCGTCCCGCCAAGCGGATGCCCGGGAACTTGCCAATGAAGTGCTGCAGAAATGCGAAGCCCAATTGACCCCATTGCGCGAAGCCTTCCTGAGCGAAGGCGTATCCGCGCAGGAAGCGGACCGTTACTTGAGCAAGACCCGCACCTACGCGGCGCGCAACCTGCTCCGCGCGCTCATGGAGGTTCAGGCGATGCGCGGTGCGGCAGACCCGGCAAAATAACCGAAATGGGGCATCCCCTTCATTCCAGTAGTTGGGTTAGCGGTTCTCCGCGTAACCCAACGCCCCGAGGCCGGAATGTTGGGTCTCATGCCGGGCAATCCTGCCCGGCACCCTGCGGGCGCTTCGCGTGCAAATCCGCTCCCGGCGGATTTGTCGGCGAGGACGCCTAACCCAACGAACTGGGGAAGGCCCGGCAAAATCGCCGGGAAGCGAGACCGCCCTCAGGGAGGTGTGTAGTTCGCCGTCAGGGCGCGAGAGCGGACAGGTTACGCCAGCCCAACACGCGGCAACCTTCGCGCGTGTAATCCCCTTCGCCCCCGAACACGATGGCGGGCGGCGGCGCGTCGCTTCCGGAAATCCGTTGCCATTTGCGCACCCCCGCGATCCAGTCGGCGGCGAAGGTGCCGCCGGATTTGATTTCCACGGCCTGCAAGCCTTGCGGGGTTTCATAGAGCACGTCGATCTCGTTGCCCACGTTGTCGCGCCAGAAATAAAGATCGGCGGGCTGACCGGCGTTGAAGCGCTGCTTGACCAGTTCGGACACCACCCAGGTCTCGAACAAGGTGCCGCGCGCAGCATGGGTTTCAATGCTCCGGGCATCGCGTATGCCCAGCAACCAGGCCATGAGCCCCACATCCAGAAAATATAGCTTGGGCGTCTTGACCGGCCGCTTGCCAAAATTGCGGTGGTACGGCGGCAGCCGCATGGCCAGATAGCTCGCTTCCAGCACCGATAGCCACTCGCGCGCCGTTACCGCCGAAATGCCGCAATCGGCCCCCAGCGAAGCCAGATTGAGCATTTGCCCGAAGCGCGCCGCGCACATGCGCACAAAGCGCTGGAATAGGGACGGATCGCGCACGGCGAGCAGTTGCCGCACGTCCCGCTCCACATGACTCGCCACATAATTGGGAAACCAGTCCGTGGGGGCGATGTGACGGTCGTAAAGGGCGGGATAGCCGCCCGAGAACAGCATTTCTTCCGGCGCGCCGGGCGAGGCGCCCGCTCCGGCGAGTTCGTCTCCCGTGAAAGGCAGCAATTCCGCGCGCCCCACCCGGCCGGCGAGCGATTGCGCGATGCCGGAAATCAGGCCGAACTGGGCCGACCCGGTCAGGATGAAATCCCCCATGCGGCCGCGCGCATCGACCAGGCCTTGCAGCCAAGACAATAGCGCGGGGCGGATGGGCCGTAGTCCGTCATTTCAGGCCCGCGCGCAGGCCCACACCTCCACCCGCGCCACCCCCGCCTTGCGCAAGACTTTGGCCAGCGCGCTGGCGGTGGCGCCGGTGGTGACCACATCGTCGATCAGCGCCACAAATTCGGCCTCCAACGGGCGGCGCAGGTTGAAGGCGTTTTTCAGGTTGCGGCGGCGCTCGTCCGCCGGCAGATCCGCCTGCGGGGCGGTGGCGCGGGAGCGGATGCAGTCCGATAGGCTCAGCGGGATTTCCAGGCGCCGGGCGATGGGGCGCGCCAACTCGATGGCCTGGTTGAAGCCGCGGGCGGTGTAGCGGTTACGATGCAGCGGCACGGGAATCAGCAGGTCGGGCTTCTCTGCGCATCCGGCGAAGCGCTCGGCCATTAATTCGCCCAGCAGGCGGGCGGCGGGGTGGCGGGCGCGGAACTTGAGCCCAGTGATCAACTCCCGAGCGCTGGCTTCATAACGGAACAGCGTGTGCACCGCGTCGAAGGGCGGCGGCTTTTTCAGGCAGCGGCCGCAGGGAATATCCTCCGGCGCCGCTTCGGGCAGCGGTTCGCCGCAACGCCGGCAGGCGCGACCCAGCCACGGCAGATCGGCGCGGCAGCCGGCGCACAGGTCGTGGCCGCCGTGGCCGTCCCTGCCGCACAGCAGGCAGGTGGGCGGGTAGAGCCACTCCTGTATACTATTTGACCAGTTGTTCACCTTTTTCCCTGTCGCCGGTTGACGGCGGCTCCCCCGCCTTTAGGAGTTTCAGCCCGCATGAGCCTGTCCATGGAGTCGAGTGTAAAGTCCAACGCCGCACCGCGCCACGACTGGCGGCTGGAGGAAGTGGAAACGCTGTTCGCCCTGCCGTTCAACGACCTGCTCTACCGGGCGCAAACCGTGCACCGCGCCCACTTCGATCCCCACGAGATGCAGGTCAGCTCCCTGCTGAGCATCAAAACCGGCGCCTGTTCGGAAGACTGCGCCTACTGCCCGCAAAGCGC
>DATDOO010000086.1:0-13390 GCA_035293245.1 Methylococcaceae bacterium | reverse complement strand
GCGCATGCTTCCGCGGACACCGGGCGGGCAGGGCGGCTTCACCCTCATCGAACTGGTGATGACCATCGTCGTGGTCGGCATTCTCGCCGTCAGCGTCGTCCCCAGATTCTTCGAGCGCAGCACATTCGACAGCCTGGGCTTCCACGACCAGACCCTCGCCGTGTTGCGCTACGCGCAGAAAGCGGCCGTGGCCCAGCGGCACACGGTATGCGTAACTTTCACCGCTTCTTCCGTTTCCCTGACCCTCGCTTCGGCATCTCCCCCCTCCACCACCTGCACTATGAATCTGACCGGGCCGGACGGCAGCGCGCCTTACCGGATCGATGCACCTTCCGGCGTCTCATATAGCGCCGTTCCGTCTGATTTTTACTTCACGGCCCTGGGTCAGGCCAGTTCCGGTCAAACCTTTCAGGTCGCGGGAGTTGCCAAGACCATCAGCGTGGAAAGCGAGACGGGCTATGTGCATGAATAAGCCGGTTATTGTAGGTTGGGGTGAGTCGGCGAACCCCAACACAGCCCTGCCGCGCCATTCGTTGGGGTTCGCCGACTCACCCCAACCTACCTTTGCCTCATTCCGTCGACAATCCGGCCTCACCCTGATCGAACTGGTGATGTTCATCGTCATCGTCGGCCTGGCGCTGGCCGGGGTGCTGCTGGCGCTGAGCACCACGGTACGTTCCTCCGCCGACCCCATGGAGCGCAAGCAGGCCCTGGCCATTGCCGAATCGCTGTTGACCGAAGTCGAACAGCAACCCTTTACCTGGTGCGACCCGAACGACGCCAACGCCGCGACGGCCACAGCCGCCGCCGACTGCACCAATTCCCAGGATACGGTCACCGGCCCGACGCCGCCGAGCGAAAGCCGCTATTCCCCCACCGACCCGTTCGACAACGTCGCCGATTACGGCGGCTTCAGCATGCCCGGTACCGGGTGCGCCGCCGGTATTTGCAGTCAGGATGGCACGCTGCTGGGTGCCTTGAGCGGTTATAGCGCCAGCGTGACGGTTTCCCGCGCCGGCGGGAGCGGCGCCTTCGCCGGACTGCCCAGCGACGCGGTGTTGAGAATCGACGTGCGGGTGTGGAAAGGCAGCACCGACATCACCCTGACGGGGTACCGGACCCGCTATGCGCCGAATATCTGAATATGTAGGTTGGGTTAGCGGTCCGCCGCGTAACCCAACGATTGGCGCCAATGTTGGGTTACGGCGAGGACGCCTAACCCAACCTACGCGGAGCACACGGCAAAGCGGCTTCACCCTCGTCGAAGCCATCCTGGTCATCGTCATCACGGGGATTCTCGCCGGGGTGGTGTCGGTTTTCATTCGCGGGCCGGTGCAGGGCTATTTCGACTCGGCGCGCCGCGCCGGCTTGACCGACATCGCCGATACGGCCTTGCGGCGCATGGCGCGCGACATCCAGTCCGCCTTGCCCAACAGCGTCCGCGTCAGCGGGGGCGCGTTCGTGGAGTTCGTTCCCATCAAATCCGCTGGCCGTTACCGAGCCGTCGTGGGCGGCGGTGCCGGTGACGATGCGCTGGATTTTGCCTCCGCTGCCGATGCGTCTTTCGACGTGCTGGGTCCTACGGTGACGGTCGCCAGCGGCGATTCCGTCGTCATCTACAACCTGGGCGTTCCCGGCGCCGACGTCTACGCCGGAAGCAGCCGCCGCGCCGCGTCCGCGCCTTTCGGTTCCGTGGCCAAGGTGGCTTTCTCGCCGGCCGGGACGCAGTTCCCGTTTGCTTCGCCGGGCAGCCGTTTTCAGGTCGTGTCCAGCGCTGTGACGTATGCCTGCGATGGCGCGGGAAACCTCTGGCGCTATGCCTACGCCATCCAGTCGGCCCAGCCCGCCGGCATCGCCGCGCTGGACGGGCTGGGCGGAACCAAGGCGCTGCTGGCGTCCAAGCTGAGCGCCTGTTCGTTCGCCTATTCTGCCGGGGCGCTGGAGCGCAGCGGCATGGTCGCGGCCTTCCTGGAGATTCAAGAAGAAGGCGAGAGGGTGTCCCTGCTGCACCAGATCAATGTGATCAATACGCCATGAAAAGAAAGGGGCCAGGGGCCAGGGGCCAGGGGTTAGAGGGAAGAGGGGAGTTTTCAACTTTTGGCTCCAGTGTTTCGGTACCCTGTTCCCATCCACTTCTTCGGCAACGCGGCTTCACCCTTCTGGCCGGGCTGTTCATCCTGATCGTCCTGGCCTCCTTGGGGGCTTTCATGGTGCGCATTTCCTCCATGCAGCACATGGCGTCCGCCCAGGATATCCAGGGGTCCCGCGCTTACCAAGCGGCGCGCGCGGGAATCGAGTGGGGCATGTATCAGGCGCTGCAAAATGCCAGTTGCGTGGCGAGCACGTCGCTGTCGGGGCTGGGCGGATTGACGGATTTCGGGGTGGCCGTGGCCTGTAGCCCGTCCTCCTACACGGAAGGTGGCAACACGGTGAATGTGTACGACATCACGGCCACGGCCACCAGCGGCTCTTTGGGCTCTTTGGGCTATATCGAGCGCCAGTTGCGGGTCACGGTGAGCCGCTAGGGGAAGCCGTGCATTGTCGGAGGGATGGCCGGACTCTAAACTGGATCGATAACCGGGACTCGGGACTTGGATTAGGAGTGGCAAGATGGCGAAAAGAGCTTATACCGAACATTACACCGTCGAGGATTACCGGCTCTGGGAAGGCGATTGGGAGTTGATCGGCGGTGTTCCGCACGCGATGGCGCCGTCGCCCACGGTCGAGCACCAGGCGGTGAGCTTCGCGACTTCTCTGCAACTGGGCGAGGCGTTGGAGCATTGCCCCCATTGCCACGCCCTTTACGAAATCGACGTGGAATTTTCCGACGACACGGTGGTGCGCCCCGACGTGCTGGTGATCTGTTACCAACCCGAAGGCGACCGGCTGACTCGGGCGCCGGATCTGGTGTTCGAGGTGGTTTCTCCCAAAACCGCGCGCCGTGACGAGGTCGGGAAGTTCGATCTCTATCGCGCCGAGGGCGTCGCTTTTTACGTGCTGGTTTATCCCGAGGCGAAGAAGGCCAAGGTGTACCGCCTCATGGACGGCGACTACCGCAAAATGGGCGATTTTCACCAGGAGACTTACCGTTTCGACCTCTCCAAATGCGCCATCGAGTTCGATTTTTCCCGCCTATGGAGGCGCAAATTAAGCTAGCTCGGGTTGCGTCCACCGCAACCCGAAACGGGCGCAGGGGGATTCGCGCAATCTTCTGGCCGGTTGTGCTTCTGCTTTTGTTTGGCTTTGGGCTGCAGACCGCGCACGCGGCCTGTTCCGCCTTCCAGGGCGATGTCACGATCAACGAATACAACCACCAGGACAATTTCATCGAGCTGAAAATCCTCGATCCGGCGGTGGACCTCACCGGCTGGAGCGTTGTGGTTTACGACCGGAATACGCTGAAAAGCACCACCACCGGTCTGGCCGGATCGATTTGCGCCGGCGATTCGTCCTACATTCAGTTCACGCCCTCGTCGCCGTTGAAGGGCAAGGACACGACCGTCGCCTTGCTGGACGCGGCGGGGAACGAGGTCGACTGGTTCTACGATTCCCTGAACGGGACGCGGCCGGCACCCAGTTGCGCCGGCTTCCCGTTCGACATCGCCCTGGACATCGGCAACAGCGGCGGCAAGGATTTCTCCCGCTTCCCCGACGGAACGGGCGATTGGCAAATCTCCGCCGGTACCGGCGCCAACAGCGTCCAGACCCCTTGCGCGCCCAACGATTCGTCGCTGGCCCTGGCCAAGTCCGCGGACAAGACCACGGCTTACTCGGGGGACGCGGTGGTTTTCACACTCACCGTGCAAAATTCCAGCAGCCAGACGGACACTTCACTGGTAGTGGAAGACATCCTTCCGGTCGGGTTGAGCTTTGCATCGGGCAGCGCCAGTTCGGGCAGCTTCGATTCGGCCACCGGGCTTTGGAACATCCCCAGCCTGGCCAGCGGCGCCAGCGCCACCTTGACGCTCACGGCAAGTATCATCGCCTCCGCCCCGGCCACCCTGACCAACACCGCGCGCCTCATCGGCTCCGGCACGCTGTTTCCGTCCGCCGGTTCGTCCACTCCGGTGGCTACGGCCAGCGCCAGTGTGGACATTCTCGTCACGCCCGCGCCCAGCGTCTCCGGCTTCAACGCCTTCGAAACCGCCACGGCGGCGGGCAGCGTCACCGGCGTCATCCGGACCAAAATCGCCGGCACCGCTTACAGCCTGGATGTCGTGGCCCTCAAGAGCGGCAACAGCGCAGTGGAGACCACCTTCAGCCAGGCCGTGAAGGTAGAGGTGCTGGGCAGCACCGGCGTCGCTCCCGCCCTGGACGGCAACGGCTGTCCCGTGGGCGCAACCGTGCTTGCCGCCGTCAGCCCCAACCCGACCATCGCCGGCGGACGTGCCACGGTCGCATTTCCGGCGGAAGGCGATGCCTGGCGCTACGCCAAAATCCGCATCAGCCATCCGGCCGGGAGCCCGACCACCATCGCCTGCTCGGGCGACGCCTTCGCCATCCGCCCCGCCGCGCTCGCCGCCGTGGCGCGGCATACGGACTGGAGCACGGCGGGCGATGGGGCCGATCTGGACAACGCTGCGGCGAGCGGCACGCCGATCCACAAGGCCGGCCGGCCCTTCACCCTGAAGGCGACCGGCTACGCGTCCTCCGGCGCGATCACCGGCAATTACGACGGCTCGCCCGAGGCCGTCAACCCGGCTGCCGTGCCGCCCGCGACGGTCACCGGTGCCCTGGCCGCCGGCAGTTTCAGCGCCGGCGGCGGCACGGTGGTTTCCGATACGGCGAGTTACAGCGAAGCCGGAGCCATCGCCCTGGAATTGCAGGACCAGCATTTCGCCGACGTGGATGCCGCCGATTCTTCCACGGCGGAGCGCTATGTCGCCTCACCGCCGTTCACGGCGGGGCGCTTCGTGCCCGACCATTTCGATCTTGGCTTGAACACCCCCCAATTCGCGGCCGGTTGCGTCAGCGGGGACTTTACCTATCTCGACCAGCCGTTTGTTTATGCCACCCAGCCCGTGATCGGCGTGACCGCCCGCAACGCCGGCGGCGCGACCACGCAAAATTACACGGGCAGCCTGTGGAAAATCATTGCCGCCAGCCTGACGGGCAAGAGCTATACGGCCGCCAGCGGCACGCTGGACAGCAGCGGCGTGCCCGCCATCGACCCGGTCATCGCCGACACCGGAGCCGGCACCGGCACGCTCACGTTCGACAGCGGCACCGGCCTGTTCTTCACCCGGCCTGCCAGCCCCAGCGCGCCGTTCGATGCCGAGATCGCCCTGGCCATCAATGTGATCGACAGCGACGGGGTGGCTTACGGCTCCAACCCCGCCCAGTTCGGAGCGGTCAGCGCCGGCAACGGCATCGCTTTCTCCGGGGGCAAGGCCATGCGCTACGGGCGTCTGGCGCTGGGCAACGCTTACGGCTCGGAACTGCTCGACCTGCCGGTGCCGCTGCAAGCGCAATACTGGACGGGCAGTTACTACACCACCAACGACGACGACGGCTGCACCGTGATTCCTTCAGCCAGCGTATTGCTGAGCAATTACCAAAAGAACCTGAACGCCGGGGAAACCACGGTTTCCATCAGCGGCGCGCTGACGTCGGGCCAATCCAATCTGAAGCTGACCAAACCGGGCGGGGGCAACAACGGCAGCGTCGACTTGACGGTGGACCTCAGCGCGGCAGGCCTGCCGTGGTTCGGCGCGAATCCCGCCGCTTTGGCCACCTTCGGCGTGTACGGCAGCAACCGCACGCCGGTCATTTACTGGCGCGAGCAGTATTGAGCCGTGCTGGCGGCGAGTAAGAACCGTTGAGCCTGAAAGCCCGCCTGCACTGGCTGTTTGTGCTGACCCTGCTGGGCGCCCTGTCGGTCGGAACGGCGCTAATCGTGCACGACGCCCGGCGGTCGGTGCGCGACGAAGTTTCGTCCAGCCTGAGCCTGGCGCAGCATCTGCTGGAAACCTCGCCGGAAGGAGCAATGGACGAGGAAAGCATGGGCAAGCTCATGGGGCAACTGGCGGAACTGGGCCGGATGCGGCATTTGCGGCTGATCGTGCATCCTGCCGCTCCGGAGTCCGCCCCTGTTCCCGAGACGCAAACGGAAATGAGCGGCGTGCCGGCCTTCTTCGTCTGGCTGACCGAGCCCGAACCCGTGCGGGTGGAGAAATGGCTGGCCGAGCCCGGCAAATCGCCCGGCATCGTCATCGAATCCCGGCCCGAGGATGAAATCGCCGAGGTGTGGGGTGAGACGCGCCGTTTTCTCGGCATACTGCTGTGGTCTTTCCTGGGCGTGTACGCCCTGGTCCTGTTGCTGCTGGGCCGGGCGTTCCGGCATGTGGGCGCGATTCTGGACGCCCTGCGGCGGGTGGAAAACGGCGATTACAGCCAGCGGCTACCCGAATTTCCCCAGCCGGAGTTCCGTCGGATCGCCGGCGCCTTCAACCATGCCGCGGAAGCGCTGCAAAAGGCGCGCGCCGACAACCTGGCCCTGGCCGGGCATTCCCTGCGCGTGCAGGAAGAGGAGCGGCGCGCCATCGCCCGCGAGCTCCACGACGAACTGGGCCAGTCACTCAGCGCCATCAAGGCTCTGAGCGCGGCGATCCGGGCACGGGAAAGCACGGAAGAAACCCGCGAAGCCGCCACGGCCATTGCAGCATTGTGCGACACCCTGTTCGACAGCGTGCGAGGCCTGGTGCGGCGGCTGCGCCCGGCGACCATCGACGAACTGGGCCTCCACGCCGCGCTGGAGGATTTGCGGCAATCCTGGCGCAAGCTGCATCCCGGCATCCGCATCGATCTGGAGTTCGCCGAGGCCGTGGAGAATTGCGGCGCCGACGCCAAAATCCAGCTTTTCCGCATCGTTCAGGAATGCCTGACCAACAGTGTGCGGCACGCGGGGGCGGAGCGCATCTCAGTGAAACTCTTCGCGGACTCCCCCGCTGGAGTGACGTTGCAGGTCCAGGACGACGGGCGGGGCTTCGACACCGGCCATCCGCCCGACGGTTTCGGCATTTCGGGCATGAAGGAGCGCGTATCCTGCCTGGGTGGGCAATTCACCTTGAGCAGCGCGCCGAATCGGGGCGTTCGTGTCGAAGCGCGCATACCGTTGCAGGCCGGAGTGCGAGGGGAGGGGCCGTGAGGCGAGTCCGCATCCTGCTGGTGGACGACCACGCCGTGGTGCGCGCCGGTTACCGGCTGCTGCTCTCGGGCGATCCGGGCATTGTCGTTGCCGGGGAAGCGGCCAGCGGCGAGGAAGCCTGCGCGGCATTCCAGGCTCTGCGCCCGGAGGTGGTGATTCTCGACCTGTCCCTGCCCGGTATCGGTGGGCTGGAAACCCTGCGCCGACTCAAGGTTTACGATCCCGGCGTCCGGGTGCTGGTGTTCAGCATGCACGACGAGCCGGTTTACGTCAGCCGGGCGCTGGAAGCCGGCGCGCGCGGCTACATGACCAAGAGCGGCGCGCCGGAACTTCTGGCGGAAGCGGTGCGGAAAATCGCCGCCGGCGGACGCTTCCTGGATCCGTCCCTGGAGGGGCGCGTCGATTTCCACGCTGGCGAGGATAGGGTCGACGCGCTGGCCGGCCTCTCGTCGCGGGAGTTCGACGTGTTCCGCCTGCTGGCATCCGGTGCGACGGTGCGCGAGGCGGCGGAACGGCTGCATCTCACGCCCAAGACGGTGGCCAATTACGCCACGTCGGTCAAGAGCAAGCTCGACGTGCGCAGCGTGGCGGAAATGGCCCGTCTGGCCATGCGGACGGGTGTGATCGGGGAGTGAGTTCGGGAAATTTTCCCTAGGCCCCGAATCGTCGGGCCGTTAGCCTGAGCGTTTTAGGCTCATCTATCGGTACCCCCATGTCGAACCGTTCCATAGCGCATCGCTGTATCTGGCTTGGACTCGTCTTGCCGGCAATCACCGCCCATGCCGAGGAACCTGCCCTGTCGCAAACCCGCCTGGAGACGGTGGAAATCGTCGCCGACACGCCGGCGGGCGGGGAGGGGGTGGACGTTAAGCGCATTCCCACCCATGTGGAAACGGTGAGCGCGGAACAGCTCGACCAGGCGCAGAGCACCTCGCTG
The DNA here is from genome assembly GCA_035293245.1 of Methylococcaceae bacterium. Taxonomy (GTDB): domain Bacteria; phylum Pseudomonadota; class Gammaproteobacteria; order Methylococcales; family Methylococcaceae; genus DATDOO01. The sequence continues at coordinate 5,306 of DATDOO010000086.1, read as the reverse complement.
GCGGACTACATGAACCGCTATCTGGGCAGCGTGGTGGTCAACGACGCCCAGAACAATCCCTTGCAACCCGACGTGCAGTTCCGTGGTTTCACCGCCTCGCCGCTGCTGGGTTTGCCCCAGGGATTGGCGGTGTATGTGAACGGCGTGCGCTTCAACGAAATGTTCGGCGACACGGTCAACTGGGATCTGGTGCCGGAAGGCGCCGTCGACCGGATGGCGTTGCACAGCGGTTCCAATGCGGTGTACGGCTTGAACGCCATCGGCGGCGCCATTGCCATGCGCACCAAGACCGGCTTTTCCGCTCCCGGCCACCAGATCGAGGTCAGCGGCGGTTCCTGGGGGCGGCACACGGAAGAATTGCAGAGCGGCTGGAACGACGGCACCTTCGGTTACTTCATCGACGTCAAGAGTTTCCAGGAAGACGGCTGGCGGGATTTTTCGCCCAGCGACGCCAGGCAGGCGTTCGGCACCCTGAGCTGGCGCGGAGAGGAATCCGCCCTCAACCTCAACCTGGCCGCCACCGACAACGTGCTGCTGGGCAATGGGGCGGTGCCGGTCCAGTTGGCCAGCCAGGACCGCAACGGGATCTTCACCCACCCGGACCAGACCATCAACCGCCTGTTCCTGGCCTCCCTGGACGGCAATACCTGGCTGACCGACCGGATCGAACTGTCCGGCAACGCGTATTTTCGGCAGAACCGCACCAAAACCTTCAACGGCGACGACACGGATTTCGAGGAATGCGCCCTGGCCGGCAATGCGGGCTTGCTTTGCGAGGATGCAGGCCCGGACGAGGAGGTGGTCATCGATGTGAACGGCAATCCGGTGGCGGACGACGATGCCGTGGAATCGGCTACCGCCAATACCAGCCGGACCCTGCAACGCGCCTTCGGCGGCACGGTTCAGGCGGCATTCAATCAGGACGTTTTCGACATGGGCAATCGCTTCGTGGTGGGCGCGGCCTACGACCGGGGCCGCACTCATTTCAGCGCGGATACGGAGTTGGGTGCATTGACGGCGGATCGCGGCGTGACGCAGAGCGGCATTCTGGTCGATGCGTCGCGGGTCCGGCTGCACACCCGCACCACCCATTACGGAGTTTTCTTTACCGATACCCTGGATGTGACCGATCAACTGACGGTTACCGCGGGGGGACGCTATAACTGGTCATTCCTGAAGCTCGGCGACCGCCATGGGGACGAGCTAAACGGCAATCACAAGTTCGACCGCTTCAATCCCACCGCCGGCTTGACCTACGCGTTCGCGCCGGAAATTGCCTTTTACGGCAGTTACAGCGAAGCCACCCGCGCGCCGACCGCCATGGAACTGAGCTGCGCCAATCCGGACGATCCGTGCAAGCTGCCCAACGCCTTCGTGTCCGATCCACCGCTCCGGCAGGTGGTGGCCAATTCCTGGGAGGCCGGTTTCCGGGGCGACCTGGATCGCTGGCTGGGTACCGGCGACCGGCTGCACTGGAACGCCGGATTTTTCCATACCCTGAACCACGACGACATCGTCTTCATCAGTAGCGGCGCGCTGGCCAACCAGGGCTTCTTCTCCAACGTGGGTACCACCCGCCGCATGGGCTTCGAGGTGGGGCTGAACGGGCGGGTTTGGGACCGAGTGCGCTTCAACGCCAATTACACCTTCCTGGACGCCACGTTCCAGGACAATTTCCTGGCCAGCAGTCCCAACAACCCCAGTGCGGACGCCAACGGCAACATTCAGGTCAAGGCGGGCAACCGCATTCCGCTGCTGCCGCAGCACAGCCTCAAGCTGGGAACCGACGTGGACGTGCTGAGCAATGTGACCCTCGGCGCCGACATGCAATTGACCACCAGCCGCGTGTTCCGCGGCGACGAAGCCAATCTGAACAACAAACTGGGCGGTTTCGCCGTATTCAACCTGCACGGCGAATACCGGCTACACAAGCATGTTGCCCTGTTCGGCCGGCTGGACAACGTCTTCGACCGCAAATACGAGAATTTCGGCCTGTATGGCGAAGCGGATGAAGTGCTGGGGGATTCCTTCAACGATCCCCGATTCGTCGGAGTGGGGGCGCCGCGGGCCGGCTGGGTCGGAATTCGCCTGTCCATGTGACGGACGAACGCGCAAACGCATGCAACGCCTTGTTTTGGCGACGGTTATGTTTCATATAAGAAATCATGATGGACAGCTTTCGGATAAATCCATACAATTTATCCAGTTTCCCGTTCGGCGTGGCGGGAATAAGGAGATGGCGGCAGGGACGCGGTCGCAAGCGCCAATCCATTGTGATTGTTCTCCTCCTCCTGGGCGGCCATCCGGCCGCCTTCTTTTTGTCCGAGGTTTTGCATCGGGCATAAAAAAGCCTGCTGAACGCAGGCGCTATTATTTTTCTTATTGTTATGCTCCCCTCGCGCTTTAAAGAGTCCTAGCGGCGGAGCGATCATTGTTATTGTTATACGTGGCCCTGATGAGGCCCCTCCTCCTCTTGAGACGATTCCTAATGGAACGCCTTCTCCTTACAGGCGGAGAGAATTGTAGGGGAAAAAAAATTCTTGTCCAAGTATTTCGCACCCATTCCCAAACACGCCACTTTCCCGGTTACCTGGACGTAAAAACAATGGCTTACGCATAGATGACACGACGATCTCCTGTAATCCCTATCCTACAGGTAGGAATAGCCGCCGGGATGTCGTACGGATCGTCGGAGGGGTTTGATAAAATTCGCGTCCTGTTCGGCGCGCTTGCCCCAAGGTTCCGAAAACCGACGCACGGAGCGCGCAACCGTCCTTTAATTTGAGTTCAATCCACTTGAAGTTCCGTTATCTGGTTGGCCTGATGCTGCTGGTGCTGTGCGCGCCGATGGTGGGCGCCGCGCCGCGGGTAGCCAAACCACCCCGGCCGGCGGCTTCCGAAGCCGCGCCCGCCACTTTGGATTTGGTGTTCCTGACCCAGGCATGGGAGGTCATGCCGCCTTCGGCCAATCTCGATCCCCGACCCCTCGACCGGGGTGCGCAGGGCGCACGCCTGGCCATTGTCGACAACAACACCACGGGACGCTTTCTCAAGCAGAATTTCGCGTTGAAGGAAATCACCGTTCCGCAGGACGGCGACGTGTTCGGGGCCTTCAAGGCCTTGCGCGCGGAAGGCCGGCGCTGGTTCGTTCTCGACCTGTCGGCGGCGGTACTGCTCGCGCTGGCCGACCTGCCGGAAGCGGCCGATGCCCTGCTGTTCAACGCGGGAGCGCCCGATGATGCGCTGCGCAACGAGCAGTGCCGCGCCAACGTGCGGCACACCTTGCCCAGCCGGGCCATGCGCGCCGACGCCTTGGCGCAGTACCTGCGTTACAAGCGTTGGGAGAAGTGGTTTCTGGTGATCGGGCCCAACGAGGAAGACCGGCTGTTCGCCGAAGCCGTGAAGCGTGCCGCCAAACGGTTCGGTGGCAAGATCGTCGCCGAACGCGCCTGGACGCACAATTACGACGCGCGGCGCACCGCCCAATCGGAAGTCGCGGTGTTTACCCAGGACATTGAGTACGACGTGCTGGTGGTGGCCGACGAGTCGGACCAGTTCGGCGACTACCTGTCCTACCGCACCTGGCTGCCGCGTCCGGTGATGGGTACCCAGGGGCTGGTTCCGTCCGCCTGGGCCAGGGCGCACGAGCAGTGGGGCGCGGTGCAGTTGCAGAACCGCTTCAAGGCCCAGGCGGGGCGCTGGATGGACGATGTGGATTTTGCCGCCTGGCTGGCGGTGCGCGCCGTGGGCGAAGCGGCGACGCGCGCCAAGTCGGTGGACTTCGTCCCGGTTCGGGATTACCTGAAAAACGAAGCGTTCAGCCTGGCCGGTTTCAAGGGCAAACCCTTGTCCTTCCGTTCCTGGGATGGGCAACTGCGCCAGCCGATGCTGCTGGCGGATTCCCGTGCCCTGGTGGCGGTGGCGCCGCTGGAGGGCTTTCTCCATCCGAAAAACGAAATGGACACCCTGGGCCACGATCAGCCCAAGTCCGGATGCCATCTGAGCCAATGAGAATTTTCATGAACGCACGCTTAGCTTTTCTTCCGCTTTTGTTTGTCCTGGCCGTGCCCGTTCAGGCCGAAACCCTGTACGCCACGCTGGAAAAGGACAACGCCCTGGCCGTGGTGGACGCCACATCCGGAAAACTCTTGAAAACGGCCCGTGTCGGCAAGCGGCCGCGGGGGATTCTGCTCGGTCAGGACGGCAAGTCCCTGTACGTCGCCGCCAGCGACAGCCACGCCATTCAGATCGTGGATACGGGAACGCTGAAGATCACCGGTACGCTGCCGGGCGGACGCGATCCGGAAACCTTCGCCCTCTCGCCCGACGGCAAGTTCCTGTATGTGTCCAACGAAGACGACAATCTGCTCACCGTGGTGGACGTGGCGGCCAAAAAAGCCGTCAAGGAAATCCAGGTGGGCGTGGAGCCGGAAGCCGTTGCCGCCAGCCCGGACGGCAAGTGGGTGGTGGTGGCCAGCGAGACCACCAACATGGTGCACTGGATCGACGCCAAAACCCTGGAGATCGTCGACAACAGCCTGGTGGACAATCGCCCGCGCGGCGCATCGTTTACCGCCGACAGCGCGCAACTGTGGGCCACTTCGGAAATCGCCGGCAACGTCACCGTATTCGACACGGGAACGCGCCAGCCGCTCAAGACCCTGGGCTTCTCCGTCCCCGGCGTGCCCCAGGAAAAAATCCAGCCGGTCGGCATCCTGGTGGATAAGGAAAGGCGCTTTGCCTACGTCGCCCTCGGCCCGGCCAACCGGGTGGCGGTCATCGACGCCCAAAAGCTGGAAATCCTGGACTACGTCCTGGTCGGCCAGCGCGTCTGGCAGATGGCCTTCTCGCCCGACCAGAAGCGCCTGTATACCGCCAACGGCGCCAGCAACGACCTGACCGTCATCGATTTGGAAAAGCACAAGGCGCTCAAGTCTATTGCCGTGGGGAATTATCCTTGGGGGGTGGCGGTACGGCCGTAATTCGGGGGGGATACAATCGGTTGGATAAGGTTCGGCCGGTTTGTTCCGGCTGGCAGCGGCCAGCCGGAACAGGGCAATGCCGGTTAACGTGAAAGTCGCAGCAACCTTGCTCACCCTCTCTATCTGGGACAAATCCGCCGCCCTGCCGATTTGTCATGTTCCAGGGCGGCTGGTCGCCATGATCGTTAGTCTCTTACAAGCCAAGTCTTTATAAAATCTGATCAAACTGTCGCGGTGGCGAGTGTCGGAATGATGAGGAACTCGGTGAGTTTGCAGCAGGTCGCGATGGTGGCTCGACCGAGTCGTGTCAGGTAATAGCGATAG
>DATDOO010000085.1:0-4129 GCA_035293245.1 Methylococcaceae bacterium | reverse complement strand
CGGGCGCATACCCATCGAGGAGTTGTGGCGCACCCACGAGCGCCGCCGCGAACGCCTGGTCGCTTTCGCCCGCAGCCGGCTGCGCGAGCAACTGGCGCATCGGGGCGCGTCGCTGTTCGAACAAAGCGGGGCCGACAGCATCCTCGATCCCCAGGCGCTGACCATCGGCTTCGCGCGCCGCTTCGCCGCCTACAAGCGCCCGCTGCTGCTGCTCAGCGACCCGGCACGACTTGCCAAGCTGCTGAACGATCCCGACCGCCCGGTGCAAATCATCTTTGCCGGCAAGGCGCATCCCCGGGACGAGGCCGGCAAGGACATGATCCGCCAGATCGCCCATTTCTCGCGCCAGCCGGAATTCCACAAGAGCATCGTCTTCCTCGAGGACTACGACCTGGACGTGGCGCGCTACATGGTGCAGGGCGTGGACATCTGGCTGAACAACCCGCGCCGCCCCCTGGAAGCCAGCGGCACCAGCGGCATGAAGGCCGCGATGAACGGGGCGCTCAATCTCAGCATTCTCGACGGCTGGTGGGACGAAGCCTACGAGCCGGAAATCGGCTGGGCCATCGGCAAGGGCGAACTCTACGAGGACGAAGCAACCCAGGACAGCGTCGAATCCGCCGCGCTGTACGACCTGCTGGAAAAGGAGATCGTCCCGCTGTTCTACGAACGCAAGGGCGACCGCCTGCCGCACTACTGGGTGCAACGGATGCGCAAGGCCATGCGCGAACTGTGCCCGCGCTTCAACACCTGCCGGATGGTGAGCGAATACGCCCGGCGTTTCTATCTTCCCGCCCACCGGCATTATGAACAACTCACAGCCACCGGTTTCGCTCCGGCGCGCCAGTTGGCCGCGTGGAGCGCGCGCGTCTCCCGGCATTGGGGGGATGTGCATATCGAGTCGGTGCAAGCCAGCGGCGGCGCCGAAATGCATGTCGGCGATCCGTTTACCGTCGCAGCGCGGGTACGCCTCGGTGCGCTGAGACCCGAAGACGTCTCGGTGCAACTGTGCGTGGGAACGGTCAACAACCAGGGCGACCTGGTCAACCCGTCGCTGATCCCGATGGACGCGGAAAAAGCGGACGGCACCGTCTGGAATTACCAGACCGCCGCCCAGCCTTGTTGCCATAGCGGCTTGCACGGGTACACCGTCCGCATCCTCCCGCACCATCCCGACCTGCACAATTCGTGGTCGCTCGGCCTGGCGCAGTGGGCCTCGCCATGACCGGCCTCGGCGCCGGCGGGGCGATCCTTTTGTACCTTTACGCGTCCTGGGCGGAATTCGCCGCGGCGGAAAGACATGTCCCTCCGCTGCGCGACTGGCGCAATTGGGTTCCCTGGTTGGCGGCGCTGTTGCACGGCGCCGCCCTGCATGAAAGTTTTTTCGCGGCGGCAGGCATCGATTTCGGTTTTTTCAATGTCATGGCCATGGCCGCCCTGCTGGTCGTCGTGCTGGTCCTGGTCACCCAATTGGGCAAGCCCGGGGACCGGCTGGGCCTGGTGGTCTTTCCGCTCGCCGCCGTCCTGTTGGGTTTGAAACTCCTGGCGCCGGCGGCGCCGCACCACCTGCACGACACTTCCCTGCCCATGCAGGCGCATATTCTGTCGTCCCTCCTGTCCTTCAGCCTGCTCAACATCGCCGCCGCCCAGGCCCTGCTGCTGGCGGCGCAGGAGTGGCAACTCCGCCACAAGCATCCCGTGCCCGTGCTGAGCGCACTCCCCCCCTTGCAAGGCATGGAACGGCTGCTGTTTCAGCTCATCGCCTCAGGGCTGGCGCTGCTGAGCGTGGCGCTGCTCACCGGCATGGCCTTCGTGGACAACCTGTTCGCGCAGCATCTGGCGCACAAGACGGTGCTGTCCATCCTGGCCTGGCTCATCTTCGCCCTGCTGCTCGCCGGACGACGCTACTACGGCTGGCGGGGACGGACGGCGATCCGCTGGACGCTCGGGGGGTTCGGCATGCTGCTGCTGGCTTACTTCGGCAGCAAACTGGTGCTGGAACTCATCCTGCACCGGGGGTGACGGATTGGCGCGGGCGGCGCCTCAGGCCCGCCCGCTTCCGGGAGTCGGCGCTTCGGCGCCGCGCCGCCCTGCCCCGCTCTTGCGCGCTGCGGGACTGAAACGCAGCGATTCGGCGACGTGGGGGCGGATGAGCTCGGCCATGGCCTGGTGCAGCTTGGCTCCGCCGGCGATGATGTGGCCGGTTTCCATGTAGTGCTCGCCGCCCTCGATATCGCTGACCATGCCACCCGCCTCCTGGATCAGCAACACGCCGGCCGCCATGTCCCAGGGATGCAGGCCGAGTTCCCAGAAGCCGTCCAGCCGCCCCGCCGCCACGTAAGCCAGGTCCAGGGCCGCCGCTCCGGCGCGGCGGATGCCGGCGGTATCGCGCACCAGGTCGCGGAACATGCCGAGGTAGGCATCCAGATAAGACTGGTCCTTGAAGGGGAAGCCCGTGCCGAGCAACGCGCCTTTGAGCGACTTGCGCTGCGTGACGCGGATGCGCCGGTTGTCCAGCGTCGCGCCGGCGCCGCGCACGGCGGTGAAGAGTTCCTGCTTCAGCGGGTCATAGATGACGGCGCGCTCCAGCTTGTCGCGATGCTTGAGGGCAATGGACACCGCGAACTGGGGAAAGCCGTGCAGGAAGTTGGTGGTGCCATCCAGCGGGTCGATGATCCAGACGAATTCGTCCCGTCCGCGCCGCTGACCCTGCAGCCCGCCCTCCTCGCCGAGAAAGGCATGGTGCGGATAGGCTTTGGAAAGAATGTGGATGATTTCCTGCTCCGCGAGCCGGTCCACCTCGCTGACGAAATCGTTGCGGGTTTTCTCGCCGATGGTGAGGGCGTCGATGCGCCCCATGGAGCGGGAAATGATCTCGCCCGCGGCTCGGGCGGCGCGGACGGCGATGGTAATCATCGGATCCATGAGCGGAATCCACAATTAAGTCAAAAAGTTACAATAGAATACCACATCGGGCCTTATCCTGGGCCGTTTTCGGCGGATGAAGGAATGCACAACACAACCGAATCTCTGGCGCGCTTGAGCATCGTGATGGTGGGAACCACCCATCCCGGCAACATCGGCGCCGCAGCCAGGGCGATGCAAAACATGGGAGTGACCGACTTGCGCCTGGTGGCGCCGCGCGTTTTCCCGAGCGCCGAGGCCACGGCGAGGGCCTCCGGTGCGACCGGCGTGCTCGACGGAGCCCAGCGATGCGCGACGCTGCCCGAGGCCATCGCCGACTGCACGGTGGTCATCGGCGCCAGCGCCCGCATCCGCACCATCGCCTGGCCGGAACTCTCGCCGAAAGAATGCGCGGTGCAATTCCTCCCGGAACTGGCGCGCGGCGGACGCATCGCCGTGTTGTTCGGCCGCGAGCACTCCGGCCTCAACAACGAAGAACTGGATCTCTGCCATTTTCTGCTGCACATCCCCTGCAACCCCCATTTCAGCTCGCTCAACGTCGCCGCCGCCATCCAGGTGGCGACCTACGAGTTTTTCCAGGCGCACCATGAGTTGCGTCCGGGCCGGAATCTGCTGGACGAGGAGACGGGGCGGCCGGCCACGGGCGATGAAATGGAGTCGTTTTACGGCCATCTGCGCCAGACGCTGTTCGACATCGGCTTTTTCCACGCCAGAAAGTCTTCCCCTTCGCTCATGCGCCGCCTGCGCCGCCTGTTCAACCGCGCCCACCTGCGCGATAAGGAGTTGCATATTTTGCGCGGCATCCTGCGTCAGGCCCAGGAGCGCATCGCGCGCCTGGAGAAAGCGCGTGCCATCCAACCGCCGGATGGGAATCCTTTACAATAGCCTCCTTTTTACCCCTGCTCCTGCGCCATAGTCTGGACTGATTCATGCTGCAACGGATTCGTGAAGACATCGCCTGCGTTTTCGAGCGCGACCCGGCTGCCCAGTCGGCCTGGGAAGTCATCACCGCCTATCCCGGCTTTCACGCCGTCCTGCTGCATCGTCTCGCTCACGCCCTCTGGTCGCGCGGCTGGCGCTGGGCAGGGCGGGTCACGTCCCACATCGCCCGCTGGCTGACCGGCATCGAGATTCATCCCGGCGCGCAACTGGGCCGCCGCCTGTTCATCGACCACGGCATGGGCGTGGTCATCGGCGAGACAGC
>DATDOO010000084.1:0-7052 GCA_035293245.1 Methylococcaceae bacterium | reverse complement strand
CGACAGCGACCAGTAAGGCGCGCCCAGCTTACGGCGCAGGTAGTTGAACCAGCGGTTCAACAGAAGCAGAACCTCGTAGGCGCCGCTACCCAGCTTGGCCAGCCAGCGGCTGCTGCACACCACGCCGTCGAATTCGTCGCCGTGCAGGATCAGGAAGCGCCGCCCGTCGGCAGTCACGTGTATGTCGCGCATTTCGATGCCGATGCCGTTGATCAGGCTTCCGGCGTAATCGCGCAGCAGTTCGTCGTGGTTGCCCGGAATGTAGGTCACCCGCGTGCCCTGCCGGGCCATCTCCAGGACGCGCCGCACGATTTCGTTGTGCAGGCGCGGCCAGTACAGGCCGTACTTCAGCCGCCAGAAGTCCACGATGTCGCCGACCAGGTACAGGTGTTCGCAATTCACCTGGCGCAAGAAATCCAGAAGATATTCGTCCTTGCATCCCCGCGTCCCCAGATGGACGTCGGAAATCCAGACGGTGCGATAATCCAAGGGCATATCCCCTCCTTCCGGTTGGTTTTTCCGGAACGAAGGTTAAGGGGGAGATATGACAGAAAATTGGAGATTGCGTGACAGTTGGGCGAAATCGGTTGGCCAGCATCGAGGCCGGATGGTCCCTTGGCGCCGTTCAACCACCCCCGCCCTTCGGGCGGTTGAACGGCACCGATGAATCGGCCGGGCTGAATGGAAATCGTCTTTTCAACCCGCGTCTTCCAGTTCCTCCAAAGCTGCGCCGATTTCCTCCACCGCCCCATCGAGTTGCTCCCGTTCGATCACCAGCGGCGGGGCGAAGCGGATGACGGTCTTGTGGGTTTCCCGGGTGAGGATGCCGTGCTTCAGGAGCCGCTCCACGACCCTCCGGCCGCTGACCCGCTCCGGTTCGATTTCCAGGCCGACGAACAGCCCTCTGCCGCGCACCTCCCGAATCAAGGGGCTCCGCAAAGCCCGAAGCCGCTCCAGGAAGTAAGCCCCCAGTTCGGCGGAGCGCTCCGCCAGGCCTTCTTCCACCAGCACGTCGAGCGCTTCCAGACCCACGGCGGCGGCGAGGGGATTGCCGCCGAAAGTGCTGCCGTGGTCGCCGGGACGGAACACGTCCATCACCTCCCGCCGGGCCAAAAAGAGGGATACGGGCAGCAAGCCGCCGCCCAGGGCCTTGCCGAGAATCAGGCCGTCCGGCCGGACGTCCTCGTGCCAGGAAGCGAGCAGCTTGCCGGTGCGCCCCAGACCGGTCTGGATTTCGTCGCACAACAAAAGCACGTTGCGCTCGCGGCAAATGCGCGCGCAGGCGGCCAGATACCCGCTGGGCGGCACGACGATGCCGCCTTCGCCCTGGATGGGCTCCACCAGGAAGGCGGCGGTGTTTTCGCCGATCGCCGCTTCCAGCGCCGCGCTGTCGCCGTAAGGAATGGTCTTCAGGCCGGGGGGAAACGGGCCGAAGCCCTGCCGGTATTGCGGCTCGGAGGACAGGCCGACGATGGCGATGGTGCGGCCGTGGAAGTTGCCCCGGCAAGCAACGATCTCCGCCTGATCCGGCGCGACGCCCTTGACCTGGTACGCCCACTTGCGGGCGGCCTTCAGGGCCGTTTCCACCCCTTCCGCGCCGGTGTTCATGGGCAGGGCCGTGTCCTGGCCGGTCAGCTCGCACGCCCGTTGCAGGAACGCCGCCAGCCGGTCGTTGTGGAAGGCGCGGGAGACGATGGCGAGCCGCCGGGCTTGCTCGCTCAGGACCTTCACCAGGCGCGGATGGCCGTGGCCGTGGCTGGCGGCGGAGTAGGCCCCCATCATGTCGAGATAGCGCCGGCCCGCCGTGTCCCACAAATAAACGCCCTCGCCTCGGCACAGGACGACGGGCACGGAGTCGTAGTTGTGCGCGCCATAGCGCTGCAGCACGGCGATGGGATCCTCGACGGCGGGGGGCCGCGGCGCGGTGGCGGCGAGAAGGAGGTCCGCGGCCAGATAGGCGGTGCTGCGGTTGCGGTCCAGGGACGGGTTGAGTTCGGCGATTTCGATGCCGAGAAAGTCGGGACAATCCCTCAATTGGGGCAGGACGCGCAGCAGTTCCTCGCCGCGGATGCCGCCGGGTTCCGGTGTGGCGACGCCCGGCGCGTCGCGGGGGTCGATGGCGTCCAGGTCGATGCTGACGCCGAAACCGGCGCCGTTGCGGGCGATGGCCAGCGCCTCGGCGAAAATGGCCTCCAGCCCTCGCGTCAGCACCTCTTCCATGAAATACACCCGCACGCCGAGCCCTTGCAGCAGGGCGTGTTCCCCCGCCTCGAAGCTGCGCACGCCGATCAGGCAGGTGCGTTCCGGCGACAGCTTGCGGCCGGCGCCGCCGATGCCTGTCAACGCAGAATCCCCGTAGCCGAACAGGCAGGCGAGGGGCATGCCGTGCAGGGCGCCGCTCGGGCTGGTGGCGGGCACGTGGCTGTCCAGATGGGCGTCGATCCAGATCAGACCCAAAGGCCCGCTCTCCCGCAAGGCCAGGGACGCGCCGCTCCAGGTACCGATGGCGGAGGAATGATCGCCGCCGAGCACCGCGAAACGTTCCCCGGCCTGCACGGCCTCCGCCACTTCTCGCGCCAGGCGTTGGTTCAGTTCCGCCACCGTCGCCACGGCAGCGTTTCCGGCTTGCGGATAAAGGGTCTTGCGCCAGGATGCTTCAAGGCCCCGATGGCGCAGCCGGGCTTCCAGGCCGAGCGAGGCCAGAATCTCCGGGCCGGCCTTGCTGCCTTGATCTTTCGCGCCCCAGCCGGAAGCGACGCCGAGCAGGCGCAGGATCGGGCTGTGCTCCGGGGTGACGCTCATAGGCCGTTCCTCCTGTCGTATGCGAGTAAGACTAGCCGAAAATCGCTGCGTTCCTTGTCAAATCCTGTCCACGGTGTCATCCGCTGTGCTCTATATTCAACCCAAGCGGGGTAGCCCGGAGGCCCCGCCGAGGGGGCGTCCGGGATCGGCGTCGATCCATGAGCCGCTCTTCGGACGCGCTATCGCGCCTCCGGGCTACTTGTTATGAACAACAGGAGCCGTGTTCAAGGTCGGTGTGCGGTTTCGACCCGAAACACGGGACTAATCAGGAACGAGGATGCAGGATGTTTGATTCCAATCATGAAAGCCAGGCGCGGGAAATCGGCGCGCAGCTTTACCGGCTGGCGGGAGATGCGCCTCCTTCCCTGCTCGACCCGCGCGGAATGCAGGGCCGCTTGCTGCGGAAAGCCATGGCGGACGACGGGCTGCGTAGCGCGCTGTTCCAGTTCGTCGACGTGCTGCCGGCCCTGGATTCCGCCGCGAGCATCGCCCGGCATTTCCACGGCTACCTGGCGCCCCACGCCGGGCGCCTGGGCGGCCTGTGGACGCCGCTGTTCGCCTTGGGCGGCCAGCCCCTGGCCGCGCGAATCGTCCGCCGTGCCGTCGGGCGGCTGGCCAGGCGATTCGTGGCGGAAGAAAATCCGCACAGCATCCGCCGCGCGATCGCCGAGATCGGCCGCATCCCGGCCGGCGTCACCCTGGACGCCGTGGGCGAAGCGGTGCTCAGCGAGGCGGAAAGCGCAACCTACGTTACCCGCTACCTGGCGCTGCTGGACACGCTGCAGGAATGCCGAAACCACCTCCGCGGCGAGCCGACGATTCACCTGTCCATCAAACTCTCGGCCCTCACCGCCCATTTCGACGCCCTCGACCACGCCGGCGCACGCCGCCGCGTCCTGGCCCGCCTGCAGCCGATTCTGGCCAAACTGCGCCAAGGGGGCGGCTGTCTGACCGTCGATATGGAGCAGTACGAACACAAACCTTTGGTGCTCGGTTTGTTCAAGGATCTGGTAGAGGCCGAAGGCGACGACGGCTGGCTGCCCGGCATCGCGCTGCAAGCCTATTTGCAGGACACGGAGGACGATTTGCACGAACTCATCCACTGGGCGCGGCAAGGCGGTCACCGGATTGCCGTCCGCCTGGTCAAGGGCGCTTATTGGGACACGGAGGTGGCGCTGGCGCGGCAGCGGGGCTGGCCGGTGCCGGTGTTCCTGGACAAGGCGGCGACCGACGCCAATTACGAGCATCTGGCCGCCCTGCTCTTCGAGCACGCGGACGTGGTGCGGCCAGCCATCGCCAGCCACAATCTCAGGAGCCTGTCCTCGGCCATCGCCGTGGCCCGCGCCAAGGGACTTCCTGCGGAGGATTGGGAAGTCCAGATGCTGTACGGCATGGCCGAACCCTTGCGCCATGCGGTCGCGGGGCTGGGGGTGAATCTGCGGCTCTATCTCCCCGTGGGCGAACTGCTGCCGGGCATCGCCTACCTGATCCGCCGCCTGCTGGAAAACACCGCCGATACCTCGATTCTGCGCCAGACTTACGTGGAAGGCGCCGATCCGGATGAACTGCTGGCGCCGCCGCTCCCCCCTGGGCAACCACAAAATGTAGGGTGGGTTAGGTGCGCACGGCCTGAAACGTTACCGCTTGCGATGTCTATGGGGCGCACCGTAACCCACCGAGCGGCCTCGTCGATGCATTCAAGGCCGATTGGTGGGTTACGACGCGCATCGAAGCCGCAGCATGCGTCAGGCATTGATGGCGACGCGCTAACCCACGCGACGTTAGGCGAGCGGGCTTTCGCCAACCTGCCTCTGCGCGACTTCAGCCGCCCCGAGCGGCGCGCGGCTTTTCAAAGGGCGCTGGACACGGTGCGCGGGGAAATCGGCAAGACTTGGGACCTGGCCATCGAAGGCGTTCGGCCCGAAGGAGCGGCGCGGCGGCCTTCGACCAATCCGGCGCAGCCGGAGGAAGTGCTGGGCCGGGTGGCCATGGCAGACACCTCCCACGGCGAACGGGCGGTGCAAAACGCGCTCAAGGCATTCCCGGCCTGGCGCGACGCGCCACCCGAACGGCGCATCGCCCTGTGCCGCCGGGCGGCGGAAATCATGGAAGCGCGGCGCGATTTCCTGGCCGCCTGGGAAGTGCTGGAAGCCGGCAAGAACTGGCGCGAGGCCGACGCGGACGTGGCGGAAGCCGTCGATTACCTCCGCTATTACGCCGCGCAGATGGCAGATCTGGCCGGCTGGAAGCCCACGATGTGTTTTCCCGGCGAGCCCAATCACTACCGTTACGAGCCGCGCGGCGTCGCGGTGGTCATACCGCCGTGGAACTTTCCCCTGGCCATCCTCGCGGGCATGACGACCGCCGCGCTGGTGGCCGGCAACACGGTCATCCTCAAGCCGGCCACGCCCGCCGTTCTCATCGCCCATCGGTTCGCCGCCATCCTGCACGAAGCCGGCTTCCCTCCAGGCGTCTGCCAGCTTTTGCCGGGCAGCGGCGAGACGCTGGGCAGCTACCTCGTCAGCCATCCCGAGGTAAACCTCATCGCCTTCACCGGCTCGCGGGCGGTGGGCCTGGACATTCTTCACAAGGCCCACACACCCGCACCCGGCCAACGCCACGTCAAGCAGGTGGTGTGCGAGATGGGCGGCAAGAACGCCATTCTGGTGGACGAGGACGCCGATCTGGACGAAGTGGTGCAGGAGACCCTGATTTCCGCCTTCGGCTACCAGGGGCAGAAGTGTTCCGCGGCCTCCCGGCTCATCGTGGTCGGCCAGGCCCACGACCGGCTGCTGGAACGGCTCGCTGCGGCGCTGGACAGCCACGCGTACGGCCCACCGGACGATCCGGCCTTCCCCTTCGGCCCGCTGATCAACCGCCAGGCACAGGAAAAAGTCCGGACCTACCTGGAAATCGGCAAGCAGGAAGGCCGTCTCCATTACCTGGGCAAGGTTCCGGAAGCAGGTTGCTACGCGCCGCCGGCCATCTTCACGGCAATCCAGCCGCAGCATCGCCTGGCCCGCGAAGAAATCTTCGGCCCCATTCTCGCGGTGTTGCGCGCCCCCAGCTTTGCAGCGGCGCTGGACATGGCTTTGGACGGCGACTACGCGCTGACCGGCGGCGTGTTCTCCCGCCTGCCGGAGCATCTGGCGCTGGCCCGAGAGCGGTTTCGCGTCGGCGACCTTTACCTCAACCGCCGCATTACCGGGGCGCGGGTGGGAGTGCAGCCCTTCGGCGGGGTGCGGCTGTCGGGAACCGGCATCCAGGCGGGCGGGCCGGATTATCTCAAGCAGTTCCTGTGGACGCGCACCGTGAGCGAAAACACCCTGCGCCACGGTTTCGTGCCGCCGGATGCGGAGTCGGTTTAACCAGGCGTGGGGGCGCCATCTACTGCCTCGGCATCGGGCGATGCCAATAATGGCGGGCTATGCACTCTCTACCCCGGCTAACCGTGCTCCAGCATGAACAAATCATACCATTCGAACCACTTATTAAACGCCGTTTCTTCTGACTCACATAAATGGACCGCCAAATGCATCGAATTGAAAGTCAATTTTCGAGGGTTATATTTATATTCAACCCAACGTTCAAAGGCTTCAAAATCGAATCCAGAAAGCCATTCGATTTCTGGGACTTTATATATTTTCTCAGAAAATTTTATACCCCAATAAAAGGTGCCAAGAGAAATCGGAGAACGCTTGTTCAGCCACAACTCAGGCCTTTTCCTGATATGACCTAACAGTACTGGCCAGCTATCAATTTTTAAATCCATTGGGATGAATAGGAGGCTGGGTAGAGGATTATCATATTTAATTACTGCATTCTGCTGGGCACTAATCACCCAGTCCAGCGCATCGTGCGCAGGCTGCAATTCCCCCACCCGCAAAAAAGGACTACCTCTCCCAGTCCCCGCCCCGAAACCCAATCGGGACGGAGACTCTGTTTACCAGGCTGGCTGTTTACCAGCTTTGCTGGCTGTGCCACTGCGCCATTGACCGGGATGCCGCTCCGTTGCCTTTCCCCGTGGCGGCGATGCGCTCGATCCGCGCGGCGGAGGATTTGAAGCCGGGAGTTTTCGAGGCCGGGTCCATTTTCGAACTGGTCAGGCGGTTCGCCGCCGCTTCGACGAAGTGGAAGGGCAGGAAGACGATGCCTTCCGGGGAGCGCTCGGTGATCTTGAGCTGGACTTCCACACTGCCGCGGCGGGTGCTGAGGCGGACGGTTTCGCCGTCGCGCGCTCCAGCGCGGCG
>DATDOO010000083.1:0-7689 GCA_035293245.1 Methylococcaceae bacterium | reverse complement strand
GGTTCCGGGGCGTCCTACCGGGGCGGCGGGCGGAAAGACGCGTAGGCCAGCCGTGCCCATTGGCCGATCAAGGTTCCGGTCTGGTCGGCGCGCAAGTGTTCCAGGGAGAGATGGGCAATCGCGATTTCTTCTCCGGCCATGCTATGGATGCCCCCAACGCAAACGGGCGCCCGAGGCGCCCGTTTTGTTCCCGTCGCCCAAGTTTCGGCGCGTCAGAAATTCACCGAACCCTGCACCCAAAATTTCTGCGTATCGGTGGCGAAGCCGTCGGATTTGTAATCGGCCCATTTCACCAGCACCGAATAGTGCTTGCCGAATTTCTTTTCGGCCAGCAGATCGATTTCGTGGCCATAGTCCTGATTGCCGTTGGCGGCGCTGAATTCGTGGTAGACCGCCATCCAGTCGATGCCGAACTGGCTGGTCTTGAGCGTGCCGTACATGTCGCGGACGCCATTGGCTGGAGTGACCAGGAACTTGTCGGCCCAGCCCTGGAAGGCGTGCAGCGTGGCCAGCGGGGTGCGGAAACCCTGGCCGTGGTCCGCGCCCAGTTCCTCGTAGGCGGCCTTGAAGGTCACGCCGTAAACGTCCAAGCCGGCTTCGGCCAGCCAGTAATCGGCCTTGAAGTCCTTGGGATTCTCGGCGTGGTCCTCCTGCCAGGCGTATTCGGCGGTATACAGCGCCTTGACCTTGTCCACCACGGGGTAGGAGCCGTCGAAGCGCACACCCACGGTCTGGAGGGAGTTGCTGAAGGAGTTGGGGACGCCGACGTGGCCCTGGTCGTCGGCGTTGTCGAAATCCAGCCACTCGCCGTGGACGATGAACTTGCCGAACGGCAGGCCGGTGTAGGCGATGTTGAACACGGGCGAATTCATGCCGATGGAACGGGAGGTGATGTCCTGCACCTTCCAGATGTAGCCCGCCTGGATGGTGGTGTCCGGGAGGGAATTGTTGATGACCGTCACCGCATCGTAGGTCTGTTCCATCTGCCGCCACACGACGTTGCCGATGAAGCGGTGGTTGTCGAAGATCATGCGCTGCCGGCCCACTTTGACGTGGGTCTGCGGCACGCCGGCGTAATCGACCCACAACTGGTTGACTTCGTTGTCCTGGGGATCGGCGACGATGGGATACTCGGCCCGGC
This sequence comes from Methylococcaceae bacterium, assembly GCA_035293245.1. Classification (GTDB taxonomy): domain Bacteria; phylum Pseudomonadota; class Gammaproteobacteria; order Methylococcales; family Methylococcaceae; genus DATDOO01. The sequence goes on along the minus strand of DATDOO010000083.1, from coordinate 6,548 downwards.
CGTTGGCGGTGCTGTTGTAATCGTTGAAACCGATATCCTGGTTGCCCTCGTACTCCACGAAGCCCTTGAAGCCCTGGAATTCCGGGGTGAGGTAGCCCAGGCGCACCCGCAGCGTCGAGGCGTGGGCGACACGGTTCAGCGCGCTTGCAGGAGGACCGGCGCCCTGATCCTGATCGACGTACTCGTAACGGTAGCGCGCGTCGAAATTGACTTTGCCGTATTTGCCGTCTCCCAGGTTCAGGGCTTTTTCCACGTCCTCGTCTAAGCCAGCCATGGCGCTGCCGCTTGTACCCAAGGCGAGTACGGCGGCGGAGAGTGCTGTCCGGTTGATGGGGCGTGACTGTGACATAGGTCCTCCGGTGTTGTGACTGACATGAATTCAACGCCTCATTGCCCAAAAGGGCAAGCGCTGTTTTCATGTTTTTGCAACATCCGGGCCAGTTCTGTTGTCAGCCGGCGACAGCCGCGCCCAGCAAGCGTTTCAGTTCCGGAACGCAGGAACCGCAATTGCTGCCGGCCTTGAGACAGGCGCCGATCTGTTCCACCGTGGTGAGTCCTTGCGCCGCAATGGCGCGGCGCAGCGCGTTTTCGCCCACATTGAAGCAGGCGCACACGGTCTTGCCCGGATCGTCCCCGGCGCTGGCGGGCTTGCCGGCCAGGAGGCTGGCGCGGTCGCGCTGCGTCAGGCTGGCGTGCACGAACAAGCCGGCCAGCCATTCGCGCGGCGGCAGTTCCGCCGTGGGGCTGACGAACAGGCACAATTCCAGGCGGCCGTCCCTGAGCAGCGCGGCGCGGTAGCGCCCGGCGGCAGTGTCCAGATAGTCAAGCCACTCGCCGCCCTCGCCGGCGGCAAGGGCGCGCAACCAGACCCGCCAGTCCTGCGGCGCGGCTTCCCCGGCCAATTCGTGCAGCCAGAGGCTCTCGTCGCGCCGGCGGGAACAATAGGCGGCCTCGGCAACGTCCAGTTCGCGCCGCGCCAGCAAAAAGCCGTACCAGGCGGGCCGCCAGGGTTCGACGCGCAGCGGGGTGTGCTTGGATTCCGGTTCTCCGGAAACCGGGTCGGTGACCGGGTTGACCAGCGCATTGGCCAAGGCGCGGCGGGCGAAGCGGTCGTTCCAGTGCATGGGCAGGAACACCGAGCCCACGCGCTGGTCGGCGCTGACGCGCACCCTGGCCTGCGCTTCGCCCCAGCGGCTTTGCAAGCGGGCCAGTTCGCCGTCCCGGACGCCGTGGCGCACCGCATCCTTGGGGTGGATTTCCAGGAACGGTTCGGGCAGGTGGCGGTTGAGGCGGGCGCTGCGCGCGGTGCGGGTCATGGTGTGCCACTGGTCGCGGATGCGCCCGGTGTTGAGGACCAGCGGGTATTCTGCGTCGACCGCGTGGCGCGGTGCTTCGGGAACGAGCGCCAGAAGGCGCGCCTTGCCTGCCGGGAAATCCCCGTCGGCGAAGCGGAGCGGCGCGCCTTCGGGCTTGCCTTGCGGCAAAGGCCACTGCGCCGGCAGCAAAGCGTCGTAGTCCTCCGCGGTCAGTTCGCCCAGCGCCGAAATGTCGAACACCCGCTCCCCGCCGTTGCGGAAACCGGACAGGCGGGCGTGCTCGCAGAACACTTCCCAGGGCGCCGCGTCGGGAAAAGCGGCGGCGAAGCCCAGCCGCCGCGCCACTTCGCCGATGATCCACGCGTCCTGTTTTGCATCGCCCGGCGCGGGCAGGAAGGCGCGCTGGCGCGAGATGCGCCGCTCGGAATTGGTCACCGTGCCGTCCTTCTCCCCCCAGCCCAGGGCGGGCAGACGGACGTGGGCGCAGGGTTGCAGGTCGGTGCGCGCCTCACATTCCGACACCACCAGGAATTCGCATGCCTGGAGCGCCCGGCGCACCGCGTTCACGTCCGGCAGGCTGACCGCCGGGTTGGTGGCCATGACCCACAGGGCCTTGATCTCGCCTCGGCCCACGGCTTCGAACAGTTCCACCGCCTTGAGACCTGGCTTGGTTGCGACGTTGGACGCCTTCCAGAATTTACCCACCCATTGCCGGTGCTCGGGATTTTCGATGTCCAGGTGGGCGGCCAGCTGGTTGGCCAGCCCGCCGACTTCGCGCCCGCCCATGGCGTTGGGCTGGCCGGTGAAGGAGAACGGCCCCATGCCCGGCTTGCCGATGCGTCCGGTGGCCAGATGCACGTTGACGATGGCGTTGACCTTGTCCGTGCCGGTGGACGACTGGTTCACGCCCTGGGACCAGGCGGTGACGGCTTTTTCCGTGCGCGCGAACCACTGGTAAAAGGTCGCCACGTCCGCTTCGGCGAGGCCGCAGGCGGCGGCCACGGCGGGAATGGACGGCGCGGAGGCGCGCGCTGCGTCCAATGCAGCCGCCCAGCCCTCCGCGTGGCGCTCCAGAAACGTATAGTCGAGCTTGTCGTGGCGGCGCAGGTGGTCCAGCAGGCCGTTGAACAGCCACACGTCCGCACCGGGCTGGATGGCCAAATGGAGATCGCACTGTTGCGCCGTGGCGGTGCGGCGCGGATCGATGCACACCAGCTTCAATTCCGGTCGCGCCTTTTTCGCCGCCAGGACGCGCTGGAACAACACCGGATGGCACCAGGCGGCGTTGGAGCCGGCGAAAACGATCAGGTCGGCCCGTTCCAGGTCTTCGTAAGCGCAGGGCACCACGTCCTCGCCGAAGGCGCGCTTGTAGCCCGCCACGCTGGAGGACATGCACAGGCGGGAATTGGTGTCGATGTTGCCCGAGCCGATGAAACCCTTCATCAGCTTGTTGGCGAGGTAATACTCCTCGGTGAGCAACTGGCCGGAAACGTAAAACGCCACCGCATCCGGGCCATGCTGGTCGATGACTTCCCTGAAGCGGCCGGCGACGTGGTCGAGCGCCGCGTTCCAGCCCACCCGCTCGCCGCCGATTTCGGGATACAGCAGCCGCCCGTCCAGCCCCACGGTCTCGCCGAGCGCCGAGCCCTTGGAGCACAGGCGGCCGAAATTGGCCGGATGCTCCGGATCGCCTTTGATTTCCACCGTGCCGTCCGGCAGGGCGGAAGCGAGCACGCCGCAGCCCACGCCGCAGTATGGGCAGGTGGTTTTGACGGTGGCCGTTTCGTTCATTTTTCAACTCAAGTAGGGTGGGTTAGGTGCGCATTGGGATGAGCCTGACGGCCATCTCCCTACTCTTTGCGCACCGTAACCCACCGACCGGTGTGGATTCGGGGTTATTGTTCCTCGCTCCCCACCGTCATTCAATGCATCTCCGGCAACACCCCCACCTGCGGCAACTCCGCCAGGCCGGTTTCGCGGGCGTGTTCCTGGAACGCCCGGTTGCGCCAGAAGAAGGCACCCGGCAGGGTGGTGGGGACGACCAGCACGTAGAACAGGGCGCGGCCCACGACGGCGGTGGTCACGATCAGCGCCGCCAGCATCAGCCAGGCCGCGAAGCCGCCCGAGCCTTCCAGCTCCAAGCCGCCGAGAACCAGGACGCCGGCAAGGCCCAGTACCAGCCCCGCGTTGCGTGCGACGTAAGTCTTGCCGAAAGTGCCGCGCTGCTCAAAATGGGAAGCAGCCGCCTCGGCGCCGCGCCGTTCCAGGTATTTGGCGTGGGCCAACAGCCCCAGTCCCTCCAGAGCCAGTCCTACCGCCATCGGCCAGGCCAGCGCCGCCAGCAGGTCGGCGAAAGGCAGACTCTGGGCCGCAAGGCTTCCGGCATAAACCAGCCCCACGGCCAGCGGCCCCAAGGCCAGCATGCTGCCGCAGAAACTGGTGGCCGTCTGCCAATGGTCCCAGAACGGCCGGGCTTCGATGCGGTAAATGCGGTACATGGCGTACAACGCCGCCGGCCCCGTGAGCGCCGCGCCCCAGCCGGCCAGGAGGTGCGTGCCGTCGGGCAGGAAGGCGAGCGGGAAGACGGTCAGCAGGGCATAGCCCGCCAAAGCGCCGTAAAAGACGGAAATCGCCGCCACCTCGCGGCTCACCGGCGAGAACTTCAGGTTGTTGAAGGCGCGGTAGAAGCGCTGCGGCTTGCCCAAGTGCAGGGTGGACAGCACAAGGGCGAAAGTTTGCAGCCCCAGCAGAACGAACAGCAGCCCGCCGTAAGTGTAAGGGTGCGCTGCGGGCGAGAGCGTATCCAGCCCCAGCAGCGGCCCTAGGAACAGAGTCAGAAACGCGCCCACCACGCCTTGGGAAATCAAGGTGAACACCACCAGCGGATCTTCCCGCGAACGGAGCTTTTTCAGGTTCCAGCCTGGTGCGACCGCCCGCTCCGCCACCTTCGCCTCGTAACCGTCCCCGGCGCGCACGTAACGCAACGGCATGCTGTCCGGGCGGGTCATCTCCGCCGGCAGGCTTTTGGTCTGCTGGAAACGGATGTTGGGGTGGGTGATGCCGGGGTCGGGGAAGCCGGGGATGGCCAGTTTCACCTGCGTGCGCCCTTCCGGGGCGGTCTCGATGACGCCGAAATCCAGCGCCCCGCCCAGGCACGCCGCCGCGCAGGCGGGCTTGAGGCCCACTTCCAGGCGGTCCACGCACATGTTGCACTTGGATACCTGGCCCTTGACCGGATCGAGTTGCGGCGCGTTGTAAGGGCAAACCCAGGTGCAGTAGCCGCAGCCGAAGCAGATGTCCGGGTCCTGCAGCACCGCGCCGTACTCGGCGAACTTGGTGTAGGCGCGGGTCGGGCAGCCTTTCAAGCAGACCGGGTCGTCGCAGTGGTTGCAGGCCATGGAGATGTTCAGGCGCCGGTAGGCGGGCCAGCTGCCGCCCTCCACATAACCCACCGAGCGGAAGCTGATGTGGGCCGGCAGGTCGTTCTTCTCGCTGCAGGCCGCCTCGCAGGCGTGGCAGCCGATGCAGTGGTCGGCGCTGAAGTGGAAACCGTGCTGCTGGTAACGGTTGGGATTGGGGCCGACGGCTGTGTCGCCGTTGATGTTCAGGCTCTGGCCCGCCAGCGAGTGGCTTTCGTCCACGGTCTGGACGGGCTTGCCCCACTGGTTTTCCGCCTGGCCGTCGGGCGGCGGGATGAAGGCGTAGGCGGGTTCTTCGTTGCGTACTGGAAACATGGCGGTCGGGAAATCGATTTCTAGGCCAGAAGAATGGCGATTTCCGTGCCACGCATAATTTCCAGTCCAGTCAAGTGGTTGCGCGACCATCCTCCGCGGCGGCGCCCTGCGTTGGTGCGGCGTGGCGCTTTCCTGCTCCATGTCCGGGCAGGCCGCTCGGTAATTCTTCAAGAATCCACCATGCGGACCGAGACGGTGCATGATTTCCTTGCCGTGCGGGTAAAACTTGCGCAGCCAGCCCTTGTCGTTGGCGGCCCAGTCGTTGAGGTAGTCCAGCGCCGCCTTGGGGAAGGCGTCAGTGCCCAGTCGCCCGCGCAGGCCGAACAGTTCGTCTTCCGGCGCCTCGGCCGGATCGGCTTGGGCCATCACCCGCACGTTGGGGACGACGAAGGCGCGGTGCGGAAAGCTCGCCGTCAGCGGAGCGCAGCAAGCGCCAGGCGGGGTGGTTTTGGCGCAGGCGGTCCAGGGTGATGTAGTCCAGGCTCACGTGGCCGGTTCCTGTATGGAGAAAGGCTGCAAGGCCGATTGTGGCGAGCGGTGCGTACGCCGGCGCCTTGGACAGGAATCTCCCCTACGGAAACTCAGGCATCACGGCAGTCACCCAAAAGCATGGTTTCGCCGCCTACCAGATCAAATCGTCCGGAACCTTATAGGCTGCATAGGGATCGTCGCCTTCGGCTGCCGTATCGGGACCCGGCCTGACCACCACGCACGCTTCGTCGCGGGCGGCGATTTTCTCGGCCACGGCGGCGGGGACGACTTCGTAGCGCTGGCCTAAGGCGACGATGGTCAGGCGGCCCTGGACGATCTGTTCGTGCATGTCCCGTGACATGTGCAGGGTTTTCACCTTGTTGCCGTGCACGAAGTTGTAGGGCACGTCGCCGTCGGCCGGCAAGCGGTTGGCTTCCACCAGTTGCTTGATTTGCGCCGCGAGCGCCTTTCGTTCTGCTTCTTTGGTCTTTTCCAGGTTCAGTTGGCGATCCCGTTCGGCTTTCCGAGCCATGAGTTCATGCGCCGAAGTCTTGCCGCCGGCGTCACCGCCGGTGCCCTGCTTCTCGATACGGCGATTTTCACTCTTGGCCTTTTTGGCCTGCTTCTCGGTGACCAGGCCGGCCTTTTGCAACTGATCCAGTAATGAGTTTCCCATAATTTCCTGGCGCGCCAATTCAGGCGCCTGATCTGCGAGTGAACCGTCCGGCCGAAGCCGGGCCTACTTCCGGGGCGCGACAACTACTGACACGGGATCCCGGGTAGGCGTGCTCTTTGCGCATTTGCAGCGGCCGGAGGTGCGCTCGACGTTGATGCCTGCCAATCGGGCCAATCCGGCCAGAGCGCAACGTCGGCGCATAAATTGTAATTGGGCAGGGCCAGGCTGAGCGCGGCGATCGACACGGCGATCATCCCAACCGCCGAAACGACCGCGCATGCCATCGCCAAATACCGACTTGCGCGCACGAACAGATAAACCAGCAACACGGTCGCGACCAGGGCGAATAGC
>DATDOO010000082.1:0-5970 GCA_035293245.1 Methylococcaceae bacterium | reverse complement strand
GTTGGCCACGGCTAAGCTGCGACAACCGGTCGAACCAAATCTTGAAGTCGGAGGTTTTCATGAGGACGCCCTCCTGGGTTGGATGCGTTTATCTCATTGGACAAAAAATCCATTTCAACGTTTAACGCAGACATAGCCTTGTTTAAGGCTACCTACCCGTTCGGCGATCTCTTCCTTGCCGTTGTTGAGGGCTTCTTCCTGTCGCTCGAATTCTGCTGAAATGTGTTGCCAGGCTTCTTCGGCGGCCAGCCTGGCCTGAGTATCTTCCTCCTTGCCCCCGACCCGAATTGGCTCTTTGAGTGCATTCTTTTCCCTCTCCAATGCGTGGAAGGACTCGGTGCGCCGGTTGCGCAGTTCGGCATAGCGATTGGCCAGGTTCCGGGATTCACCCAGCAGGGCTTTTTCCCGCTGATCTTTGGCCTCCAGATCTTCGGCCAGTTGCGGCAAGGCATCCACCAGGCGGGCAAGCGCCGGCAGATCTTCTTTTTCGTAGGCGCGCTGTTGCCGGTCCAATGTCTGAAGAGCGTCTTCCAGACTTTTCACCAGACCCTCTGCCTTGCCCAATCGACCGCCGATTTCGCGCAGTCGCGTATTGGTCGTGTCCTCCAGGAGTTGCATCTCCCCCTGGATTTCTTCTCCCCGCACCTCGGCCTGTTCAATTGCAGATTCATGAACCTGTTGCAACCGGGCGAAATCCGTATGGACAGCCTGAAGTCGTCGCGCAGCTTCTTCATGGCGCAGTTGCGATTCTTGGAAATCGCGCATGCGTCCGGCCTGCTCCATCACTGCCACATAGGCTCGGTACTCTCGTACCCAGTCCTTCATGGTGGTTTTGCTGGATTCGAGCCGGATACTGGTCTTGTCGTCGACGATGCAGGAAACGATCATCCGTTTGATGTCGCGGAAATGCGTCACCCGCGAAAACATCCCGGTCACGATCTTTTCCACATGGCTCAAGCGACTGGCCGGACCGACGAAAGAGAAATTGGCCGCAAGCGTTCGATGCTCTCGGTTTCCGGAAACTGCGTTCTGGATGATGGCCCGGTAATCCGAGAGGGCGGTGATTTGTTCGGAACAGAACTCGCCTCGCTTCCTGATGTGGCGGTTGAGATCGGGGCCGCTCACAAGGCTGCCGGACTCGTCGCGGAATCGTTCCAAGGCAAATGGCTGGTCGATAAAGCGGTAGTAAACACTTTCTCCAGACCGGGAGGCATGCAACACCACCATGCACACCTTGCCGCGCCGGCTGTACTCGAACACGATGAAAGATGTGGTGTGGGGCAGGTAGTACTGCACGAAGGACTGATTCACGCCTCCGCCCTGCACCAGCTTGTTCGGGCTTTCCCCATAGAACAGGGGGATCAGCCGCAACAACGAGGTCTTGCCCGCACCGTTAGCGCCGGTGAGCGAGGTATGCCCGTCAAGCTTCAACTCCGTGAGGGCGCCCTTGCGGTAGGCGTCGATAAGGATTAGCCGCCGCAGGGCGAAATAATCGGCTTCCGATGTGTTCGACAATGATCATTTCCTCCTACGCCAAACTATCAACCTATCGTGAAGTGGCTCAAATTCCGCGCCTCATGCACCGATCGGATGACCGCCGCGATGCATGCTGGCAAGAGCCGCTGCCTCATCGGCCACTCGTCTTCGTAAAGACTTGGGCGCCTCCACTTCGACGCGCCGCCCTGGCGCAGGATGTCCATGAGCAGTTCCCGCTCGTCGGCGTAAGGGACGCTCAGGCGGTAGCCGCCGTCGGGGAGGGTCTCGCCCTGCCGTTCCGGGCGCCATCGTTCGGCTTTGACCCAGCGGGCGCGTTCCGGGGCGAAGCGCAGCGCCGCCCGGTCCCGGACGGGACCGGAGAAGATGCCGTAGGCCGCGGCGAAGTGCGCGTCGAGTTCCGCCTCCGCCAAGTCCCGGCTGGTTTCCGTCAGCGCCCGCGCATGGCGGACCGTGTCCGGACCGAAGCTGCGCAAAAGCCTCGCGCCAATGACGCCAGGCGCTGTCCATGGCGCGAGTTTACTTCGGTCGTATTGGGCCGGGAAGGTAAAATGGGGGCGATTTTCGTCTTGCGATGCCCAAACCATGCGCGTATCCCGCCTGTACCTTCCTCTCGGCGCGAAGCCGGGCGAGCCCTGCACCCTCGACACGGAGACGGGCCACTACCTGCGCGACGTGCTGCGGCTGAACAAAGGGGACGCCTTGACCGTGTTCGACGGGACAGGCGGCGAGTACGCCGCCGAGGTTGCCGCCGCGGGAAAGCGCGAAGTGGTGCTGCAGGTGGGGGAATTCCGCGACCGCGAGGCGGAGTCGTCCTTGAGGGTGGATCTGGGCTTGGGCGTCACGCGCGGCGAGCGCATGGATTACGCCGTCCAGAAGGCGGTGGAACTGGGCGTGGCGCGCATCGCGCCGCTTGTCACCGAGCGTTGCGTGGTGCGGCTGGACCCGCAGCGCTGGGCACAGCGTGCGGCGCACTGGCGCAAGGTGGCCATGAGCGCTTGCGAGCAGTGCGGGCGCAACCGTCCGCCGCGGCTGGACGAGCCGGGCAAGTTGACGACGTGGCTGGGAGCGCAAAGCGGCCTGCGCCTGTTCTGCGATCCGCGCGCTTCGACGAGTTTGCGGGAACTGGCGCGCCCGGCGGAAAACGTGTGCCTGCTCGCCGGGCCGGAAGGCGGCTTCAGCGCGGAAGAGCGCGAACTGGCGCGGGCGGCGGGCTTCACGCCGGTGCGCCTCGGGCCGCGCGTGCTGCGCGCCGAGACCGCGGCGCTGGCGGCCCTGGCGGCGCTGCAAGCCCTGTGGGGCGATTTGGGTTAGGATTATTCGCTTCTGTCTTGAAGACTTTCGGGGAACACATGGGACCGTCCGGCCTCGACCAGCAAGCACTGTTGCGACGCAGACCGGCGTTGGCAAACATCCCCCTGCCGCCGCAGCCGGACGTGCTGCGCAAGGTGATGGCGGAATACCGCCAGGGCACGCCGGATTTGCCGCGCATCGCCGGGCTGATTTCCGCAGATATGAGCCTTTCCGCCGCCATACTGCAGGCCGTCAATTCGCCGTTGTTCGGCCTGACCAAGAGCGTGGTTTCCATCCAGCAGGCCATCGCCCTGCTCGGGCTGCGCTGGGTGCTGATGCTGGTGCGCGCGGTGGCGTTCCGCGCCGCCTGGGGCGATGCGGCGGAGCACGCCCGCTTCTGGGACACCAACAACGACGTAGCCGCGCTGGGAATGATCCTGGCCCGGCGGCTGGGGACGGTGGACCCGGAGGAGGTGTACGCCCTGTGCCTGTTTCACGACGGCGGGATGCTGATCCTGATGCAACGGTTTCCCGACTACAAAAATATGCTGGCGCGCCTCAACCGCGGCGACGACTGCATCCAGGTCGACGAGGAAAACAGCCGCTACGGTATGGATCACGCCGAACTGGGTTTTCTGCTCGGCTACACCTGGATGTTGCCGCAGCACCTGTGCCGCGCGATCATGGCTCATCACCGTCCGTTTCGGGAATTGCTGGACAAAAAAACCGCCCTCGGCCCCGACGTGTTGACGCCCCTGGCGCTGCTGAAGGCCGCCCATCAACTGAGTTCCGTGCGCCGCCGCCTGTGGCGTGCCGAGGAAAACCCGGAATGGCTGCGCGAAGGGCCGGAGGTGATGGCCTATCTCGGCCTGGAGCCGGCGGACTTCCTTGCCTTGCAGGATTCGATCCTCGAAGAACTGGAGCGCGATGACGCCGGCGGATGATGCGGTTTGCCACTGGTTGATCCCGCTCGGCGCGGAACCTGGCGAATACGAGATGCTCTTCCCCCTTCTGGATGACGAACAGCGCGTCCGGGCGGCGCGCATCGTCGATCCGTCGCGCCGCGCGGCCTGGGTGACGGCCTGGGCCGGCACGCGGCGGATTCTGGGCGCGTGTTTGGATTGCCGACCCGAAGAGATTCGCTTTGTCCGCGACGCCGGCGGCAAGCCACATCTTCCCGGTGCCCCGCTGCATTTCAACCTTTCCCATAGCGGCGACTGGTGCCTGCTGGCCGTGAGCCGCCGGTGGCCGGTCGGCGCCGACGTGGAGCGCCGGCGCGAGGGTCTCGATTTGGCAGGGCTGGCGCATCGCTGCTTCTCCTCGGCGGAGCGGAGTTGGTGGCAATCCCTGCCGGAAAACGCCCGGCCTTCCGCCTTTTTCCGGCTCTGGACCTGCAAGGAAGCCTTCGTCAAGGCGGTCGGGCAAGGGATTCGCCTTGGGCTTTCACAATGCGAATTCGACATGGGCGGCGTGCCGCGCCTGGTCGCCGCGCCTTCCGGTTGCGGTGCCGCGCAGGACTGGCGGATTCGGATCCCGCCCGTGGCGGAAGGCTATAGCGCCGCGTTGGCGTATCGAGAGAGCCGCACATGACTGTCCGCTATCTGGTCGGAATCGACCTCGGCACCACCCACACCGCCGTTGCTTACGCCGATCTGTCCAAAGGCGGGCGGCTCTCGATCCAGCCATTCGCCATCGAGCAGCTGATCGGTCCGGGCAGCGTCGCGGCGCGGCCCTTGCTGCCGTCGCTGCGCTACCATCCGGCGGAGGGCGAGCTGGCGGAAGCCGACACCCGATTGCCCTGGCCGCACCCGGCGCTGTCCGGCGATCCCGTGCCCGGCGCCATTCTCGGCGAGTGGGCGCGCAACCTGGGCGCCAAGAGCCATGGGCGGCTGGTGGCGAGCGCCAAGAGCTGGCTGTGCCATGGCGCGGTGGACCGCGAGGCGGCGATTCTGCCCTGGGGCGCACCGGAAGGGGTGGGCCGCATCTCGCCGCTCGACGCCAGCGCCGGTTACTTGGCCGAAGTGCGCGCCGCCTGGAACAGCCGTTTTCCGGATCATCCGTTGGAACGGCAGGAACTGGCGATCACCGTGCCGGCTTCCTTCGACGAAGCGGCGCGCGCCCTGACCGTGGAGGCGGCGCGGCGCGCCGGCCTGCCCGATTTCCGTTTGCTCGAAGAACCGCAGGCGGCTTGCTACGACTGGCTGTGGCGCAATCGGCGCCGCCTGGCCGAGGCGCTGGCCGGGACGCGCCTCTTATTGGTGGTGGACGTGGGCGGCGGCACCACCGACCTGACTTTGATCCGCATCGAGCACGATGACGACGAAGGGCCCGTCCTGACGCGCGTCGCCGTCGGCAATCACCTGCTGCTCGGCGGCGACAACATGGATCTGGCGCTGGCCCACCAGGTCGAACAGCAAATCGCAGCACAAGGTTCTCGGCTGGGCGCCGCCGAACTGGGGCAACTGGTGGCGCAATGCCGGACGGTCAAGGAGCGGCTTTTGGCCGGCAACGCGCCGTCCAGCGCCACGGTGACTTTGCTGGGCGGCGGCTCGCGGCTGATTGGCGGCGCGCGCTCGGCGGAACTGAGCCGCGAGGCGGTGCGGGAACTGGTGGCGGACGGGTTTTTCCCCCTGGCCGGGCTGGACGAGGCGCCTTCCGCCAAGCGCAGCGCGGTGGTGGAATTCGGCTTGCCTTACGTTCCCGATCCGGCCATCAGCCGCCACCTCGCGGCTTTTCTCAGCCAGCATCAAGCGGCTTCCCGCGCAGCCTTGGGAGAGCCGGGGGGTTCTGCCGTGGCCGACGCCCTGCTGCTGAACGGCGGGGTGTTCCGGAGCCGCCTCCTGGGCGAGAGGGTGGTGGAACTCCTGAGCCGCTGGCGCGGCGCGGTGCCCCGCGTTCTGGACAATCCCCATCCGGATCAGGCCGTGTCCCTGGGCGCCGTGGCATTTCTGCTGGCGCGGCGCGGCGCCCTCGCGGCCATCGGCGGCGGTTCGCCGCGCAGCTATTTCCTGCAGGTGGAAGCCAAGCGGGACGTGGGCAAGCCGGGCGTTTGCCTGCTGCCGCGCGGCAGCGCGGAAGGGCAGGAGCTGACCCTGGAGGGACGGAGCTTTTCCCTGCGCCTGGGGCAGCCGGTGCGATTCCACCTGGTCTCGACCGTGGAAGACACCGTGTGGCGGGCGGGCG
>DATDOO010000081.1:0-25758 GCA_035293245.1 Methylococcaceae bacterium | reverse complement strand
GGTGACCGGTGCGGATGATTCATCCGACGCCTACGAAGTGAAATAACGGGCGCGAAGGGATGTCGGTTGACGGATTTGGGAATGCTGATTTTTATCGGCAGGGTATTACACATTTTGTTGACGGAGGCAGGCTAATGGGTGACCCCGCGCACTGTGCATTGTGAACCCTTTGCACTGCGGTTTTTCAAGCAATGTCGTTATAGAACAGGTGACTGCCAATCGTGACGCACGGCACCTTACCCCGCGACCAGTCGGGACTGACGCCGTCGGTATGATAATGATCGGCGCCCAGGACCGAATCGGCCAAACGCCCTTGGGCAGCGGCCTGGGCAATCGCAAGGCATTCGGCGAACACCGGGTCGGATGCATCCGCATTTTCAAGCTGCGGACGATTGGGATCATTCGCATTCCAGCAGGAAAACTGGAAAGGTTGCAGACAGATTTTTTCAATGCTATTCCCGAACCGGGCCGGATTTTTCAGGCGATTAAGCACCACAGACGCGACGGCTTCCCGTCCCTCCCGTCCCTCACCCCGCGCTTCGCCCCAGACGGTGCGGGCGAGCGTGTCGATGTCCATGCCGCGCGGCTCGGCCGATGAGCGCATTGTGCCGCCAGCAGGGACCGCCTGGGACGACGTGGCAGGAGGGGGCGCCGGAGTCTCCTCGAATTGGGCAACGATGGTAAAGCGACCGTCCGGCTGGCGAACTTTCGTGACGGAAATTGCGCCACTGAATTCGAAGTCGGCTATTTTTTCGTCCACCTCGTCCGCAGGAATATTGGATTTGCGCTCTTCCCGGCTCATGTCGGTCTTCTCGTATGGTCATGTGGAACAAATGTCGCCTTAGTCAGGCCAGCGATATGCGATAACCCGGGTCTTTTCAAACGGCGCAATAGAAACCCTGTTTCCCTGGTTACCGCCAAGCAAATGGACTTTGCCGTTCTTTTCGCCCATGTAAAAGCCCACGTGTCCCGCCTCGGGCCCTCGGGTCAGGCTATTCAAGACCACGACGCAGCCGCTAAGCGGATCGGACAGACTTCGTCCCCAGCCCGTCCAGGAGCGTGCGAGAGCGGAGCCGGTGCCGTGAACTCCAGCCTCTTCCATGCAAAAGTTTATGAATGACGAACACCAGGGGGTTTCGTCGTCGGTTGCGGAAAGCGATGTCGTGGCATGGTAGGCCACGATACGCGGGTTATGGTCGGAACCGGCTATTTCTCCGACGTCCAGCGACAACTCCCTTTTTGCTGCCGTAAGCCAAGGAGCCATGTCCGAATCGATAGCCAGCGGTGATGACGACACGGTTCGGGAATCCGAAGGGGCTCCAGACTGTTCCATAAAAACTGCCCGCAAAGTAAAATGGCCATCCGGCTGGGGAATAACGGAAACAACGGCGCCATCGAACTCAAAGTCGCCGATTTTTTCTTCCAGGGACTCCCTGGGAATGTCGAATTTCTCCTCTATCCTGTTCATGCCGATATCCTGTTACATTAGACGCTGAGTTTTCAGGTAATCGATAGCCTGCTTGATTTGAACCCTCATCTCCGGGGCATCCATAAAGCTAGCGACGGACATATGGACATTATTTGAATCCAGCCAGCGTTGCAGTATGTCCCAACGCTCGCGATTCCTGACTCCGCCCGGTTTCAACCATTGCTTCAGCGCCAAGGTGTCATCGGTAACTTCAAAGCCAGTCTTTATGATTTCCGATAGCTGCTCACCGGCTTCGGCCGATTGCGCGCCTGCATTTTCGATAACCGACGATATGGCCCCGGGTATCGTACCGGAGTATCTATACTCTTCGACGTCGGCTATACCTTGCTGTAACGGGTAGAGCGATACGCTTTGCAGCAGTCCGGTACGGATATTCACCAACACGGATTTGCGTTTTGCTATCATTTGAGCAAACAACGCCGGCATGGTTTGTTCAAAAAATACTTTCTTATCGACGGATCCTTTCAAACCAGTCACCGCAGCAGATGTGGCGGATAAAACCTGGCTTGTTCCCCCGGAAACCAATGCACCCGCGGCGCCTAATCCTAAAACAATAGCGTCCGTCCCAATGTTCAATCCAACGCCTTCTCTGTGCAACTCCTGCTGGAACAACGAAAATTGAATGTCGATGGCGGCTAATCGCGCATTAATTATTTCGTTGCGAATTCTTTTCCGTTCCTCATCGGTCCTGCTCGGATTGTTATATTCGTCGACCTTTTCGGCATGAAAATACTTCTTCAGACCCTGAAGTTCCTCCTCTGGGCTGATTACCCTTTCAGGAAATCCCTGAGACGACGCGCAAGAAGCTAGAATCAGAGAAATCGTCGTCAAAAAGGCATAACGTATTCGTATTATCATAATCTCCCTCCTATTTTCTCATCGCCTTTCTCACGAGGAGAAACCCCCGCCGAGCGCACCTGCATGAAGCGCTGCAACAGGTCGAACCAGAAAGGGGCGCCCAGCGATACGGCGAATATGCTGATAATCAACCCGACTATCTTGCTGGCCATTTCACCCGGGGATTTCGGGCAGCCCTGCCAGCCGAAGCGCAGGCCGGCCGCCTGCATGTCGGCGATGGTGTTGTCGAGAGTCGTAGCGGCCACGCTGCTGAGCTGCCTGGCCTGCTCCAGGGTAACCGCCCCGGTTCCTCCGCCTTCCGTGACGTCCTTCTCCACGGTCTTCGCCGCCTGCAACCGCTGGTCGGCAATTTCCACCATTTTCAGCCTGGCGGCCGGATTTGCGGCGAGCGACGAGGCCAGCGCGATCGCGTCCACGTTCGCCGCGACGACCAGCACCAGCGACACCGCTAGGGCGACATTCTGGGTGTAACGCTTGAACCATCCCGAGGCCCGGTCCATGGCGGCGTCGAAGTGGGTCTCGACCGCCTTGCGAAACGCGTCGCCGTTGTCGCCCGTTTCCTCTGCCAGAGTCGCCAGCAGCCCTTTGATCCGGTTGTTTTCGCGGGTACCGGGCAGGGAATCGACCGCCTGCAAAATGGACCTTTCCGTGCCGTTCGCGGTGATCAGCGATTCGACCACTTGGCCGACAATTTCCGGTGGAATATAGGAAGGCCTGCCTTTATCGCCTTTGCTCAGGGCCTGGATGATGGGGTGACGGTAAAAGGCGTCCGGGAAACTGGCGGCTGCCCGCAACTCTCCGGAGAAGAACTCTTTCAACGCCGCTTCCAGGTTGCCGCTGCGCACCTCGAACCAGGCCGATATGGCCTCGGTGATGGCGGTGCACGCCATCCCGAACAGCAGGTACGTGGTTGTCAGACCGATCAGTACGTCGAGCATCTCGAGGCCAGGCATGTTCTTATTCTCTGGTCGACGGCTTTACAAGTTGCCACGCGGCCCCGCACCGGGCGGACGACATTTCCCGTTAAAAATGTGCGCGGCTTCACAGACGCTACCACCACATCATGCGGTCGTCTGTAGTCCGGGGATTACAACTTCATAGGAACAAAAGGGGACGGAGTTATTTTATGCCGGGTATTGGGGTAAATTCTGCATGCCGATCAGGTGTTATCGGTTACTTCCCATCCGCCAGAGCCAGCCCGGAGATGTATCCGAGCCAGGGCCGTAGTTGGGGCCCCAACATCACAGCCCTGGATAATGTTGGGGTTCGCGGACTCACCCCAACCTACGCAGAAACCAATCAGGCAGCGGCGGCTATTGCGTCGCCTCGTCGATCTTTTTCCGGTTCGCCTCCGCCTGCTCCTGGAGTTGCTGCTCAAGGGCTTTCGCCTGATCCAGGGGCTCATGGACGGCTTTCGTCAAGGCCTTGTTTCGTTCGGCGGGTTCCGGATCGCTGGAACTGGAACACGCTCCGAGCATGAGGCCGGCGAGCCACGGCGCGAGAATTAGCGGTCGTTTCATACACCCCCCCTCAGATTTTCGAAAGACGTTCGGGCGGGATGCTATCCAATTCGCTCGCCGGTTGTCACGCTCGAATCGTGGCGCCGGACGGAGATTCGTTCCTGCCCTGTCCGCTTGGGGCTCCGGGGATCGTGTCAAGTCCTGCGCAAGCCTGCCGCCGTGCAATGCGGGGCAGATTTGCTTATCTGGAGAACCTTGGACTCGGCGGGACATTCCAAAGCGCGAACCGTGTCGCGCAATCCCCAGAGGCCGCATTTGAGCATTCGACGCTCGCGGTGCTAAAATTTTTGCCCCACCGCCCTTTTTTCTTTCCAAGAAAACAAGAAAGCCGCTTGGCCATTCTCGATTTCGTCCGCAAGCTGTTCAGCGCTCCCGCCTTGTCCGAGGAGGCGCTCCCTGTAAAGGAGTCCGACTCCACTCCCTCTTCCCCCCGGATCTACTCGCGCTCCGAACACGGCATCTCCCGCTCGCGGGTCAGCGAAAACGCCTTGAAGGTGCTGTACCGGCTGAGCAAGGCGGGATACCAGGCTTACCTGGTGGGCGGCTGCGTGCGCGATCTTCTGTTGGGCCGGGAACCGAAGGATTTCGACGTGGTGACGGACGCCCATCCCGAGGAAATCCGCGCCGTCTTCCGCAATTGCCGCTTGATCGGGCGACGCTTCCGCCTGGCCCACGTGCATTTCGGCCACGAAGTTGTGGAAGTGGCCACCTTTCGCGGCGCGGGGGTGGAGGACGATCGCGACGCCCGCGACCGGGTGCTGGCCAACGGCCGCATCCTGCGCGACAACGTGTACGGCACGATCGAGGAAGACGTGTGGCGGCGCGATTTCACCGTCAACGCCCTGTACTACAACATCCGCGACTTTTCCGTGGTGGATTACGTCGGCGGCATGGCGGATCACCAGGCCGGTACGCTGCGGCTGATCGGCGATCCGGAGCGCCGCTACCGGGAAGACCCGGTGCGCATGCTGCGCGCGGTGCGCTTCGCCACCAAGCTGGGTTTCGTGATTCACGAGTCCTGCGCCAAGCCGCTGTTCCGCCTCGCCGGCCTGCTGGAGGAAATCCCGCCCGCGCGGCTGTTCGACGAGGTGCTCAAGTTGTTCCTGGCCGGCTGCGCGGTGCAGAATTTCGAGCAGCTCAGGCATTACGGCCTTTTCCAGCCGCTGTTTCCCCTGACCGACGAATGTCTCTCGGTCCAGCGCGACGCCTATCCGCCCGTTTTCCTGATCAAGGCCCTGGAAAACACCGACACCCGCCTGGCGGAGAACAAGCCAGTCGCGCCGTATTTCCTTTTCGCCGCCTTGCTGTGGGAACCGATGTTCCTCCGCGCCGAGCGCTACATCGCGGAAGGGCAGAATGAAATCCTGGCCTATCAGGAAGCCAGCAGCGAGGTGATCGAACATCAGGTGCGGCAGGTTGCCATTCCGCGCAGCATCACCATGCCCCTGCGCGAAATCTGGCTCTTGCAGCCCCGCTTTAGCAACCGCGCCGGGGCGCGGGCTTTCCGCATGCTGTCCCATCCCCGCTTCCGCGCGGCCTACGACTTCCTGGTGCTGCGCGCGGAAAGCGGCGGCGTCGAGCAGGAGCTCGCGCAATGGTGGACGCGCTTCCAGGAAGTGGACGAGGCAGAGCGCAAGGCGATGGTCGCCGCCCTCGCCTCGCCCGGCCGCAAGCCGGGCCGCAGGCGCTCGCGGCGGCGCGGCGGCCGGGCGCGTGCGGGGAACCTGGACACTTAAAAGTGGCAGCGCCTCAGTCCGTCGCGGCCTATATCGGGTTGGGCAGCAATCTCGCCGATCCGGCGGGCCAAATCAAAGCCGCCCGCGTTGCCTTGTCCCGGCTTCCTGCTACGCGCGAACTGGCCTTTTCCGCCCTGTACCGCAACCCGCCCATGGGCCCCGCCGGCCAGCCCGATTACGTCAACGCGGTCATGGCGGTGGAAACCCGTCTTGAGGCGGAATCCCTCCTCGCCGAATTGCAACGCATCGAAACCGAACAGGGCCGCGTGCGCACCGGCGAGCGCTGGGGGGCGCGGCCCCTGGACCTGGATCTGTTGCTGTACGGCCAAGCGCGCATCGTCACGCCGACTTTGACCGTCCCCCATCCCGGCATCGCCGAACGCGCGTTCGTCGTCTATCCTTTGCTGGAAATCGCTCCCGATCTGGACATTCCCGGCCTGGGTCCCCTGCGGGAACTGGCCGGACGTGTTTCTTCCGCCTCGCTCACCCGGCTCGCCGATGACTGACTCCGAATCCTCCCGACCGCTGACGCTGCGCGATCTTGCCGCCATGAAACAGCGCGGCGAGAAGATCGCATCGCTCACGTGTTACGACGCCGCTTTTGCCGCCGTGCTCGATTCCGCAGGGGTGGACGTGTTGCTGGTCGGCGATTCGCTGGGCATGACCGTACAGGGACGCCCCACCACCCTGCCCGTGACGCTCGACGCCATGGCGTATCACACCGCGTGCGTCGACCGGGGGCGGCGGCGGGCTTTCCTGATCGCCGACCTGCCTTTCATGAGCTATCAGACCTTCGAACAGGCCGGGGCAAGCGCTGCGCGGCTGCTGCAGGAAGGCGGCGCGCAGATGGTCAAGCTGGAAGGCGGCGCGCACCGGGCGGATACGATCCGTCATCTGGCGCAAGAAGGCGTGCCGGTTTGCGCTCACTTGGGGCTGCTGCCGCAGTCCATTCACCGCCTCGGCGGCTACCGGGTGCAGGGACGCGGCGAAGCGGACGCCCGCCGCCTGCTGGAAGACGCCGTGCGCCTGCAGGACGCGGGCGCGAGCCTGCTGGTGCTGGAGTGCATTCCCGCCCTGCTGGCGGAAGAAATCACTTTGCAACTGGACATTCCCACCATCGGCATCGGCGCCGGGGGACACTGCGACGGCCAGGTTCTGGTCCTTCAGGACGTTCTGGGACTGACATCCGGCCCGGTTCCGCGTTATTGCAAGAATTTTCTCGGCGGAACCGGCGATATCCGGACGGCGATACGCGCCTACGTGACCGCGGTCCGTGCGGGCGAGTACCCTGCAGAAGAACACTGTTATTGAAGGGGCGCCGGAAATGCTCACGCTCGAAACCCTCGCCGCGCTGCGCGAACAACGGAACACCTGGGATCGGGAAGGCCTTTTCGTGGCGCTGATTCCCACCATGGGCAACCTCCATGCGGGCCATCTGCGCCTGGTGCAAGAGGCCAAAACCCTTGCCGACCGGGTGGTCGTCAGCAGCTTCGTCAACCCGGCGCAATTCGGACCGGGCGAGGACTACACCGCTTATCCCCGTACGCCGGAAGAAGACGGGCATCTGCTGCATGAGGCCGGCGCAGATGCCCTGTTCCGTCCCGATGCGGCGGAAATGTATCCGGCCGATCCGGCAACGATGACTTTCGTGGAAGTACCGGAACTCTCCGGCGAACTGTGCGGCCATTTCCGGCCCGGACATTTTCGCGGCGTCGCGACTGTCGTGTGCAAGCTGCTCCACCTCGTCCAGCCCCACGTGGCGGTGTTCGGCGAGAAGGACTACCAGCAACTGCTGGTCATCCGGCACCTGGTCGCGGATTTGAACATCCCGACGCGGATCGTCGGCATACCGACCGTGCGCGAGGCGGATGGGCTGGCGCTGAGTTCCCGCAACGCCTATCTCGCTGCGGAAGAACGCGCCAAGGCGCCGTTCCTTTTCCACCTGTTGAATGAAACCGCGGCCGTCATCCGCCGCGGCGGGCGCAATTTCGCCGCGCTGGAACTGGAACAGACGGAGCGCCTGCGTTTGGCCGGCTGGCGCCCGGACTATTTCGCCATTCGCCGTCAGGCCGATCTGAAACCCGCCACGGCGGAAGAGACGGCGCTCGTCGTTCTGGCGGCAGCTTGGCTGGGTCGCGCCCGCCTGATCGACAATTTCGGCTTCGATGTGACGCCATCCGGCCGGGCGGATTGAAGGAGGAAAGCAATTGCACGATAATTCACCGATGCGGTCAGAACCAGACGGGACACCGTAATGCACACCATGATGCTGAAAGCCAAGTTGCACAGGGTGCGTGTGACTCATTCCGAACTTGAGTACGAGGGTTCCTGCGCCATCGACGGCACGCTTCTCGACGAAGCGGGAATCCGCGAGTACGAACAAATTCACATTTATAACGTCAACAATGGCGGGCGGTTCACCACCTACGCCATTCGCGCCGAAGAGGGTTCCGGGGTCATCTCCGTCAACGGTGCCGCCGCCCGCCTCGCCGCTTCCGGCGACATTCTCATCATTTGCGCCTACATCGGCCTGAGCCAGCACGAATTGCTGAACTACCACCCGATGCTGGTCTATGTGGACGAGAAGAACCGCATTACCCGCACCAGCCACTCCATCCCCGTCCAAGCCGCGTGAGCGTCCCATGTAGCGACTGCAAGACGCCCCGCGCTCGGGCTTGACGCGCCCCAAGCCCGCCGGTCGATAATACCGGACCGAATTTCCGCCCATCCGCCTTGTCCTTGGAACCCCTTGATGAAAAAGCTCCTGCCCGTTCTTGCCGCCCTGCTGACCCTCGCCGCCTGCGGCCACAAGGAAAAGCTCAGCCTGGAAGAGGCCTTGCTCGCCAACTTGAAAAACGATCAGGATCTCAAGGATTACAAACTCGATCCGCAAGAGGTCGCGGACTGTGCGATGGAGGCCATCAGCGATTCCCTGCCGGTCATGCCCACCGACCCGCGCCGCGCGCAGTATTTCGAGGCTTATGCGCAATTCCTCAGTTCGCCGTCTTCTCCGGAGGAAGCGCACCGCATGATCGAGGGACAAAAGGAACTGTTCGGTTCGGTCCAGGCGGCGCGCCAGGCGGCGCTGAGCATCACCGACCACATCATGACCTGCATGGGCCTGTTGATCGCCGCGCGGACCCCGGAGGACAAGGGCGAATCCGCTCTGCCCACTCCGACCAATGAGCCGACGCCCGCGCAAGCCCCGAATGTCGCGCAGCCCGCGCCGGTTCCGGTTCCGGAAGCCGCGCCGCCCGCAGCGAACTGATCCCCTTTCCGCGAGAAGCCGCCATGCGCATCCTGCACACCATGCTTCGCGTCGGCGATCTGGAGCGCTCGATCCGTTTCTACACCGAGATACTCGGCATGAAGCTGCTGCGCCGGCACGATTTTCCCGAGGGGAAGTTCACCCTGGCGTTCGTCGGCTACGGTGCGGAAAGCGAGAACACGGCGATCGAACTGACCTACAACTGGGGCGTCGGTTCTTATGAGATCGGCACGGCTTTCGGCCATATCGCCATCGAGGTGCCCGACGTTTACAAGGCCGTGGAGGACATCCGCGCCGCCGGCGGAAAAATTGTCCGCGAGGCGGGACCCATGAAGCACGGCACCACGGTCCTCGCCTTCGTGGAAGACCCGGACGGTTACAGGATCGAATTGCTGGGCTGACTGAACGCAGCTGGAGCCCTGCGACCCGGCCGCTTGCTGCCGCAGGGTGTGCAGGACTATTCTTCAGCCCCATGGATACCTCCTGGGAAAAGCAGAGCGACCCGCAAGCCGAACGATTCCTGGCGCTCCTGGAGGAAATCCGCGACAACCAGCGCCTGCAGATCGAGCGCCAGACGGAGGTGCTGACTTTGCTGAGAGAGCAGTTCGAGCAGGTGGAGAAGCAGTTTGACCGAAACCAACGGCTGCAGACCCGCGCGGAAGAGTTGCAGAGCCAAAGCGCGCGACTGGTGGCCGGTTCCCTAAACGTTGTGAAAATCGCCATCCCCATCATCGTCATGTTGCTGGCCTACCCGACCTGGCTGATCTTCCGCCGATTTTTCACCTGACTTTTTGCGAGAGCCCGACCTTGTCTACCGGCCTGACGATCGGCGATCTGTCCATCCTGCTGGTGGAGCCATCCGCCACGCAACTGAAGGTTATCCTCACGCGCCTAAACGAAGAAGGCGTCCGCCACGTCGAGGGCGCGTCCACGGGTGCGGAAGCGCTGGACGTCATGCGGCGTTTCCAGCCCGACCTGGTGGTCAGCGCCATGTACTTGCCCGATATGACGGCGACCGAGCTGGTGCACACCATGCGGCTGTCGGAAAACTTGCAGGCGGTGCCGTTCATGCTGGTTTCCAGCGAGAGTCATTTCGACCTATTGGACCCCATCCGTCAGGCGGGCGTGGTGGCGATTCTGCCCAAGCCGTTCTGCCACGAGGATTTGCAGCGCGCCCTGCGCGCGACGCTGGAGTACATCGATCCCCAGGAAATAGAACTGGAGGAATTCGACGCCGGTGAATTGCACGTCCTGCTGGTGGACGACAGCACCTTGGCGCGCAACCACATGAAACGGGTGCTGGAAAGCGTGGGGATTACCCACATCGCCATGGCGCAGGACGGCAAGGAAGGACTGCGGCTGTTCGGCGAGCAGCATTTCGACGTGATCATCACCGACCTCAACATGCCGGTGATGGACGGCAGGGAAATGGCCGAGCGCATCCGCACGGAGATCGGCAATACCTACATCCCGATCATCGTGACCACCAGCGAGCACGATGTGGCGCGCCTCACCAGCGTCGAGCGGGCCGGCGTATCGGCCATCTGCGACAAGCCTTTCGACCCGGGGGCCATCCGGGACATGCTGATCCGGGCGCTGCGCGCATGAAGCAAGAAAAGAATGCCCCACCGCCCCTCAAGGGCTGGCGCAAGCTGCTGGAATTCCTCATCGGCCTGGCGATACTGGAGGGTGTGTCCGTTCTGGTCCGGCTGGCCGCGGGCGGGTTCCCCCCATCACCGACCTGACGGCTTAACAACATGAACGAAGAACTCCGCAAAGCCGCCGAATCCTTGGGCCTCGACCACATCCAGCGCCATATCTTCCTTTGCGCCGGCCCCGACAAACCGAAGTGCTGTGCGGCGGAAAAGGGGATGGAGTCCTGGGATTACCTCAAGCGCCGCATCAAGGAATTGCAGCAGGAAGGCGTCACCGGCATTTACCGCACCAAGGCCAACTGTCTGCAGGTATGCGTGCAGGGCCCGATCGCCGTGGTCTATCCGGGCGGGGTGTGGTACCACACCTGTACGCCGGAAGTGCTGGAGCGCATCCTCCAGGAACATCTGGTCGGCGGACGGCCGGTCGAGGAATTCCGCATCACCACGGGTTGACGCGGATCGGCCGGAGCGAAAACCAATGAAACGGGCCGCCCCATGAATCCAATCTCCATCCAAGCCCTGTCCGCTTACTGGTCGAGCCCGCAGGTCGAAGCCAGCATCCTGATCCTGATGAACATGGTGGGGGCGCTGCTGCTGGGCATGCTGGTCGGTTACGAACGCTCCTACCACGGGCGCGCGGCGGGCATGCGCACTTACGGCCTGGTATGCATGGCCTCGGCGGGTCTGACCGTCATCGTCGGCTTTCCGCACTACTGGTTCGGCGGCCTCTCGCCCCTGACCGCCTACGCCGATCCCACGCGGGTCATTCAGGGCATCGTCACCGGCATCGGCTTCCTGGGGGCCGGGGTCATCATGAAGGAAGGCTTCAACATCAGCGGGCTGACCACCGCGGCCTCCATCTGGGCCTCCTCGGCCATCGGCGTTCTGTGCGGCGCGGGCTTCTACTTCGCCGCCATCATGCTGGCCCTGCTCTCGGCATCGCTGATGATCTGGGGCGGGCAAATCGAAGGCCGGCTACCGTCGCGCCATGCGGCCACGGTGATTCTCCGCTTTCGCAAGGACACCGATCCCGACGAAACCGACATCCACCGTTTCGCCGAGCGGCTGGGTTTCCGCGTGGCGGCGGGCTCCACGTCCATCGCCCTGAAGGAAGGTCAGCTGGAGTGGCGTCTGGTGCTCATCGCGCAATCCAGCCGGGGCGTCTCGATTCCCTATCTGGCGCAGGAACTGCGGAAATTACCCTTCGTGGAAAACTTCCAGGTCGCTTTCGCGCGCAACTGACGGTCATGGCGCTCGCGTCTCCCCGGAAGATGAAATCGCGCTCGCCATGACCGTTTCCCTCACCCCGGCCCTCTCCCACAGGGCGCGGGAGACCAAGGTTGCCGCGACTTTCACATTGAAAGCGGCCTGCCGATTCAGGGCAGTTGCACGGGCGCCGGTGCCTGCCACCCGTCCCTTCGCTTCTCCACGACCACCGTGGTGTAAATACCGCCGCGCACATTGAACCGGGCGGTGAGGCGCATGAAGCGCGGCTGGGTCGCAGCGGCCAGATCGTCGAGGATGCGGTTGGCGACCGCCTCGTGGAAGGCGCCTTCGTCGCGGAACGACCACACGTACAGCTTGAGGGATTTCAGCTCCACGCACTGCCGGTCCGGCACGTACTCCAGCAGGAGGGTGGCAAAATCCGGCTGGCCGGTTTTCGGGCACAGGCAGGTGAATTCGGGAATTTCGATGCGGATGGTGTAATCGCGATCGGTCTGGGGATTGTCGAAGACTTCAAGTTGCTTGCTGGGACGGGTGGTCATCGCTGCGGGTGGGGATAGGCTGGAAAACCCGCATTGTAAGTCATTCGGGCAGCCAGATGAGCCGGCTGGAGAAGCCGCCGTCCGGGCAGAGTTCCAGCCATCGGCAGCCGGGCGGCAGGCGGTCCAGCGTAAAGGCGTCGCAACCCGGCTGGAACTGGACCGTGCTGGACGGGGTAACAAACAGAGGCACGCCGTGCCGCGTCCATGCGTGTTCCTGGTGCGCATGGCCGCACAACACCAAGCGCACGTTGCCGCTGCGGCGAAGGATTTCCAGCAGGCGGGCGGCGCTGTCCTCCGCCAGTCCCATGGCATCCATCCACGGACTGCCGACCGGCAGCGGATGATGATGCAGGGCGATCAGCGCGTGCTGCGCGGGATGTTCGGCCAGCGTGGCTTCCAGCCGCGCCAATTCGGCGTCCGACAGCATGCCGGACGGGGAATCCGGGCGGGTGCTGTCCAGCAGGACGAAAAGCCAGTTGTCGCGGATGGCTTGCGGAACCGCGGCGTCGGGGAACATCGCTTTCAGCAGCATGGGATCGTCATGGTTTCCCGGCAGGATCAGGCAGGGCGCCGCCAGATGTTCGGCGAGCAACGCCTTGAGGCAGCCATAGGCCGCGGCGGACGGCGTATCCACGCAATCGCCGCTGAGCACGGCGAGATCGGGCGCCCCCGCCGTGCGGCGGACGTGATCCAACAGCGCGGCCGTGCGCCCGTACGTGTCCACGCCGTAGAGCGTCTGGCCCGGCTCGGCCAGAATGTGGGTGTCGGTCAGATGCAGGATGCGCAGCGCGGACATCCCGCTCAATCCGATTGCAAAGGTTTCACCAGCACGCGCGAATTGCGGTTCGCGTCGTACCGGGCGCGGCGGGGTTCGGGGAGGTCTTGCGGCCCGGCGGTCACGAAACCGTGCTCGCGGAACCAATGCTCGGTCTGGGTGGTGAGCGCGAACAGGCGCGTGCAGCCGGCCGTGCGGGCGCGCCGCTCGACGTCTTCCAGCAGGCGGACGCCGCGCTTGGCGCCCCGGTACTCCGGGTGCACGGCGAGGCAGGCCAGTTCGCCGGCCTGGTCGCTTGCGTATTCGTGGAACGCCGCGCAGCCGGCCACCATGCCGTCGCGCTCGATGACGACGTAATCGCCGATGTCCATTTCCAGCCGCTCGCGGGTGCGGCGGGTCAGAACGCCTTGGGTTTCCAGCGGGGCGATGAGTTCGAGGATGCCGCCCACATCGTCCAGCGCAGCGGGACGCAAGGTCTCGAAGGGTTCGCGGCTGACCAGCGTGCCGCGCCCGTCGCGGGTGAACAGTTCCTGCAGCAACGCGCCGTCCTGGGCGTGCTCGATGAGGTGCGCGCGCGCCACGCCGTTCCGGCAGGCACGCACCGCCGCCGTGAGATGCCGCCGCAAGCCGGCGTCCAACCCGGCCGATTCGGCCAGCCGTTTCTCCGCCTCGGCGGCGGTGAGTTGCGCAACGGACTGTCCCGCTGAGTCCTTGACGCCCTCCCCTACCAGAAGCAGCAGCAGCTTGTCGGCGTGCAGGGCAATGGCGACCTCCGTGGCAACTTCCTCGGCACTGAGATTGAACGCCTCCCCGGTCGGCGAATAGCCGACGGGCGAAAGCAGCACCACGTTGCCTTGCCCGAGCTGGGAGCGGATCGCTTCCGCATCCACGCGCCGCACGGTTCCGGTATGCCCGAAATCCACGCCGTCGCGGATACCGATGGGCTTGGCGACGACGAAGTTCCCCGAAGCCACGCGCACCCGCACGCCGGCCATGGGCGAATTGGCCAGCCCCATGGACAGCAGCGCCTCGATTTCCACCCGCACCAGTCCCGCAGCTTCCTTGACGCATTGCAGGGCGGTGGCGTCGGTAATCCTCAGTCCGTCCTTGTAGCGGGAGCCAGCGCCGCGCAAGGCGAGCCGCTCCTCGATCTGCGGGCGGATGCCGTGCACCAGCACCAGGCGCACGCCCAGGGCGTCCAGCAGGGCGAAGTCGTGGACGAGATGGGCGAACAAAGGTTCGGTCGCCAGTTCGCCGCCGAAAGACACCACGAACGTCCGCCCCCGGTGGGCGTGAATGTAAGGGGACGAGGCGCGAAACCAGCGGACGAAGGCTAAGTTGGAGGATTCGGATTGCAAGGCGGGAAATCTCGAAACAGGCGCTGTTCTGTGTCATTGTAACGATTACGGCGAATCGGAAAGAAGATCGGGCGAAAATTCTTTCCTTATCTTTCGCTGCTCAACGTTTCGGAGATACCCCATGAATGCCTTGCTCGCTCCCGGCGTTGCCCTAATGCGCCGCCTGACTTACCCGGTCAAATTCGCCCTGTTGGCCAGCCTCTTTCTTCCATTCCTGGCATACAGCAGTTATCTCATCGTCCAGGAAGGCAACAGCCAAGTGCGCTTCGCCGAGAAGGAAATCAATGGGCTGCGCTACTTCGAGCCCATGTACGACCTCCTGCGCCTGTTCCAGCAGCACCGCGGCATGTCGGCGGGTTTGCTGAGCGGCAATGCCTCCTTCGCAGACAAGCTGCGCGACAAAGAGGCGGAAATTGCGAAAGTGGCGACGCAACTCGACCGGTTCGACGGGGAGTTGGGCGAGGAGTTCGGCACGAGCCGGGAGTGGCACGTCATCCGCAACGAATGGGAAACATTGCGGAGCCAGTACCGGAAAATGACTCCTGCCGAGAGCTTCAAGGAGCACACGGCGCTGATCGAAAAATTGCTGCGATTCAACGAGTCGATCGGCACGGCTTCCAACCTGATTCTCGACCCGGAAGTGGAGGCTTACCATCTCCTCGATATTTTGGTCAACAAGTTGCCGGCCCTGACCGAATACCTGGGCCAGGCGCGCGCGTCGGGCACGGCGGCGATCAGCAAAGGCACGCTGACCGTGGACGAGCAGATTCAAATCAACAGCTTGTCGGGCGCGATCAAATCCGTGAAACAGCCGCTGCACCACGCGCTCGGCATGGTGTTCGAGCGCAACAAGACGCTGGAAAGTGCCTTGCGCGTCCAGCAGGAAGCGACCGTCACCCACGTCAAGGATTTCCTGCAGTTGGTCGATCGAACCATCAAGGAAATCAGCGGCAAGGCCGAGGCCGACATCGACCGCGATGCCGCCGCCCGCGCAGGGATGGAATACTTCAACCGCGCCAGCGCCGCCATAGACGAGGAATTCCGGTTCGGCGCCGCCATCGCGCCGCAAGTTAAGCAACTCCTGGAAACACGCATTCGCGGCCACCGGCGGCAAAACATGCTGCTCCTGGGTAGCGGCGGCATCGTATCGCTGGCCATCCTTTATTTATTCGGCGCCTTCTATCAGGTGGTCAACCACTCCGTGGCCGGCCTGCAAAACTTTTCCAGCCGCCTGGCGCAGGGCGATCTCACCGCAACCCTGGACGATCCGGCCACGGACGAACTGGGCGCCGCGTCCATGTCGTTCAGCCAGGCGGTCGGCTCCTTGCGCACCCTGATGCGGGAAGTGGTCGATTCCGTGGACATCGTCGCCAATTCCGCCGGCAATCTGGTCATCATCATCGATAACACCCAGGACAACATGCTGCGTCAGCACAGCGAAACCGACCAGGTTGCCAGCGCCATGGAGGAGATGTCGGCCACCGCCCAGGAAATCGCCCGCAGCGCCATTGAGGCGTCCAGCGCCGCCAACCAGGCGAATCGCGAAGCCGGCGACGGCCGGAAGGTGGTGGAGCAGACCATCGGCATCATCCACAATCTAGCGAACGACGTGGAAAACACCGCCAGCGTGGTGCAGCGCGTCGTGGACGACAGCGCCAGCATCAACGTGGTGCTGGATGTCATCAAGGGCATCGCCGAACAGACCAACCTCCTGGCCTTGAACGCCGCCATCGAGGCTGCGCGCGCCGGCGAACAGGGCCGGGGCTTTGCCGTCGTGGCCGACGAGGTGCGCACCCTGGCCAGCCGCACCCAGCAATCCACCCAGGAGATCCGCGAGTCCACCGAACGCCTGCAAGCCGGCATCGCCAACGCCGTCGTCGCCATGAACGAAGGGCGCAACCAGGCGCGCCACTGCGTGGCGGAGGCCGAAGGCACCCGCCTGTCCCTGGACACCATTACCCAATCGGTTTCCCGCATCAGCGACATGAACAGCCAGATCGCCCATGCCGCCGGCGAACAAAGCAAGGTAGTAGAATCGGTCAACGCCAATATCTCCGCGGTGTCCGGCATCGGTCAGCAGACCGTATTCGGCGCCCGGGACATCGCTGCTTCCAGCGAGCAACTGGCAAAATTGGCGGGACGCATCAAGGAGCAGATCGGCCGTTTCCGCGTGTGATCCGCCCTTCAATCCATTCACGCGGACTGCTACACTAACCTACCATTTAACTTGGTTATTCCCGTCCACTTCAGGAGAATCGACATGGCTCACCAACTACCCGAATTGCCGTACGCCAAGGACGCCCTGGCGCCGCATATTTCCGCCGAAACCCTGGAATACCACTACGGCAAGCATCATCAGACCTACGTTACCAACCTGAACAACCTCATTGCGGGCACCGAGTTCGAGAACCTGTCGCTGGAAGACATCGTGAAGAAGTCGTCCGGCGGCCTGTTCAACAACGCTGCGCAGGTCTGGAACCATACGTTCTACTGGTTCGGACTGGCGCCCAACCCCACCGCCCTGGGGCGCAAGCCTTCCGGCGCGCTGGCCGCGGCCATCGACGCCAAGTGGGGCTCCTTCGACGAATTCAAGAAAGCCTTCACCCAGTGCGCGATCGGCACCTTCGGTTCCGGCTGGGCCTGGCTGGTGAAAAAACCGGACGGCAGCCTCGACCTGGTTTCCACCGGCAATGCCGCCACGCCGCTCACCACGGACAACAAGGCGCTGCTCACCTGCGACGTGTGGGAGCACGCCTATTACATCGACTACCGCAACAGCCGCCCCAACTACCTGGAATCCTTCTGGAAACTGGTCAACTGGGATTTCGTGGCGAAGAATTTCGCCGGCTGATAGTCTTGGTCCGGACGGCGACCCCCTGGGGCGGCCGTCCGGCTCCCCTTTTCGGAGGGCGCAGTCCACCCCGGTCACCGCCATCACAAGGAACTCCCATGCGTCGCTTCATTCTGCTCTTCGCCCTGCTTTCCCTGATCGGCTGCTCCAAGGTCACCCAGGAAAACTACGACAAGCTGAAAATGGGCCAAACCTACGGCGACGTCGAGGCCATCCTGGGTAAACCGGACCAGTGCGAGGCGGTGCTGGTGGCGAAAAACTGCCGCTGGGGCAAGGAACCGAAAGTCATCACGGTGAATTTCGTCGGCGACAAGGTGATCCTGTTCACCAGTTCGGGACTCTGAACCCGGCCGACAGACACCGGCGGGGAACCCGGTAATCCCGCCGGCGGATCGAAGGAGCAGCCTTGGGGGTACGGGCTTGCCGTACAATTTGCGCGGCTTCCTAAGATTCCCCCAGCGCTCCGAATCATGAACCCCGTCAAAACCCGCTTCGCACCCAGCCCGACCGGGCTCATTCACCTCGGCAACGCCCGCACCGCCCTGTTCAGCAAACTGTTCGGGACGCGCTTTCTGCTGCGCATCGAAGACACCGACCGGGAGCGCAGCCGCGAGGAGTTCGTCGCCGCCCTGATGGAAGACTTGCGCTGGCTGGGGCTGGACTGGGACGAAGGACCGGCGAATGCCGTCCCGGAGCCGGATTTCCACCAGTCGCGGCGGGAGTCGGTTTACGCCGAATACTATCGCCGCCTGGAAGACGCCGGCCTGGCTTATCCCTGTTTCTGCACGGCGGCGGAACTGGAAATCGCCCGCAAGGTGCAACTGGCTTCCGGCCGGCCGCCGCGTTATTCCGGCAAGTGCGCGCGCCTGACTCCGGCAGACGCCGCCAAACTGAAGGCAGAAGGCCGGGAAGCCACCTTGCGTTTTAGGGTTCCCGCCGACGGAACGGTGGAGTTCGAGGACGCGGTGCGCGGCGCGCAGAGCTTCGCTAACCAGGACATCGGCGATTTCATCGTCCGCCGCGCCGATGGCTCAGCCGCGTTCTTCTTCTGCAATGCCATCGACGACGCGCTGATGGGCGTGAACTGCGTGCTGCGCGGCGAGGATCACCTATCCAATACCCCCCGGCAGATGCTGATCCTCAAGGCGCTCGGCCTGCCGGTTCCGGCATACGGCCATCTGGCGCTGATTCACGGCGACGACGGCGCGCCCCTGTCCAAGCGCAACGGCAGCCGCAGCATCCGCGAACTGCGCGAGGACGGCTATTTGCCGCTGGCGGTGGTCAATTTGCTGGCGCGGCTTGGCCATCACTACGAGGAAGACGGACTGTTGGATTTGAGCGGCCTGTCCGCCGCTTTCAAGCTGGAACGGCTCGGCAAGGCCCCGGCCCGCTTCGATCCGGTCCAGCTCAATCACTGGCAGGAAGTTACCGTTCACGCCACCGGAGACGAAATCTTGTGGAACTGGCTGCACGAAGACACGCGCGTTCTCGTGCCCGATGAAAAACGCCGGGCGTTCCTGGAGATCGTGCGCAGCAACTGCCGTTTTCCCCGCGACGCGCACCGCTGGGCGGCCATCCTGTTCAACGACGAACTGGAGCGGGATGCGGAAATGACTGCCATTGCCAACCAGGCTGGAGAGAAATTTTTTAAGGCCGCATTCGGTGCAGCAGAAAGAGCTGCGGGCAACCCGGCAGTGTTTTTTGAACTCATCAAATTAGATACAGACGCGCGCGGCAAGGCACTGTATCAACCTCTCCGGGCTAGCCTAACGGCCACTGTTACGGGACCAGATATAAGTAAGATTTACACCCTCATGGAACCCCATCGCCTGCGCATGCGCCTGGCGGAATTCATGGGCGAGTCCGAGTAGTCCGGCCGGGACGAGGGAGGCAACTGGTGTCGCCGTTGTTTGGTTTTTCGCCGCCCGACCCCGGCGCGCAAACCGAGGAGCCGGAATCCATATCGAAAACCCCGACCGAAGCCCTGCAGCAGCTTACCCCCGACACCCGCGCCATCGCACGGGCCGTGGCGTTGCTGTGGACTTGGCGACCGCGCACGGCGGTCTATAACCTTCTGCGTTACCTGCTCGCCAAATCCCCCGGCGGCAAAGCGTTCACTCAAGTGGAGGTTCAGGTCGCCCTGGACAAGATCAGGCGTCTCGGCCTGCTCCGGGAGCACGACAAAAAAACGGGTTACCTGTGCCTGGTCGACGCGGCGCGCGCCGCCTTGTACCGGGAACTGCTCGACGACACGCCAACCGATGCCTTGCGCGACGCGCTGTATCTGAACGAGTCCTACCAGCCCTGGGCCAAGAATTATTACTGGCCGGTCGGGGACTTGTCCGCCACCATAGCCCTGGTGCGGTTCGAACTGTTCAGCGGCGCGCCGGCCTCGGCACTGGAAAAGCTCAAAACTCAGATCGAGCGGCGCCACGACTGGAACGGCGTACTGCAGGAGGCGTGCTTCCAGGCCTTCGATCCCGCCCTGTTCGAACGGGTCGCACCGGAATGGCGTTGGGGACTGGCCTATTACGCTGTGAGCGCGGTTTGCGAGCGCTGGAGTCTCGACAGTTTGCCCGTCTATCGCTGGCTGCTGGGCAAGCTGGACGGCGGCGCGTCCGAACTGCCGGATTACGTCCGGCTGCTGCTGGCCGAAACACTGTTGCACCGCGGAGAAGGCGCGCGCATCGAGTCCTTGCTCGCCGACGACAGCGGCGGCGGAGCGGATGCCCTGCGAGCCGCGGTTCTGGTTCAGGCGGGCCGCTGGGCCGAGGGCCAGGCGGCTTTCGAGGCCGCATTCAAGAAATTGCAGACGGAAACCGGCGCCCGCAAGCGGCTCCTGCCCACCAGCGTTGCCTGGCTGTATCCCTTGGCGCTATTGGCCCAACAGACCCCCAAACATCTGGAACAGGCGCGCAAGTTCTGTCTGGGCGAGTCCGGCACGCGCAATCCAACCCCTTTCGACGGCTGGGGCCTGTGGGTCAACGCCGCTGCATCGCGTCTGGGGGATGCGCCGCTGGAAAAAAAGGCGTTCAATCTATACTCCGATCCCGAACGCTACCTTGACGTCGCCGACCTGTGGCGCTGCCTGTTGCGCGCCTGGCTGGGCGCGGAAGCACTGGGCGAAAGCCGCACCAAAAAGGCTCAGGGCAAGCGGGAAGAAGTGATCGCCGCCTTGCGCCAGCGCTTGCAGTCCTGCGGATTCGCGTGGCTGGACGGCCAGCTCGCCGCGGCCGAGTCGGTGTTCGCAGGCGGCGAGGCGCCGGAGGGCTTTTTCGTCGCCGGCGGCCAGGAAGCCTGGCGCACCGTGCTGGCTTCCCTGCTGGCCCTGGGCGGGGAAACGGCGGACACCGGCGGCGCACCGGCCACGCGCATCCTTTGGTCCATCCAGCTCGACAAGGGCGGCGGCGTCGAGGACGTCCAGCCCCTGGAGCAGAAGCGCGGGCCGCGCGGCTGGAGCAAGCCCAAGCCTTTGCCGCTCGCCCGGCTCGCCGGCAACGAAAAACTGGAACCCTGGGACGCCAAGGCGGCGCGCGCCATCAAGCAGGATCGCGCCTATCAGCGCCGCTACCGCCTGGATCGGGCGGCGGCCGTCATGGCCCTCGTCGGCCATCCGGCGGTGGTGCTGGCCGACGCGCCCGACACGACGGTGGACGTGGTCGAAGGCACGCCGGAACTGGAAGTCACCCGCGAACAGGGGCGCTTTGTCCTGTCCCTCAGCCCGCCGCCGCGCGCCGAGCCGGAACCGGCGCCCTACGCCTATCTCGCCGACAGCGAGGAGCGGCGCGAACTGGACGCCCTGCGCCTGATTCACGTGCTGCGCGATTCACCCCAGCGCGTCCGCATCATCCGCCTCACGCCGGCCCAGCGCCGCGCCGCGCACCTGATCGCCGGGCGCTTCGCCGTGCCGGCCGACGCCCAAGTCCAGTTGCAAGAGACCTTGCAGGCCCTGGCGGGCCATTTCCACATCCATTCCGACCACGCGGAAGCCGCGCGCGAAGTCGCCGCCGAAAACCGCCTGCGCGCCGAACTCTCTCCGGCGGGCGACAGCCTGATGCTGCGCCTGGTGGCGGCACCCCTGGGACCCGAAGGCCCGCGCCTTATGCCCGGCACGGGCCGCTTGCGGGTGATGGCGGCGGTGAAAGGCGAGAGCGTCGGCGCCCAGCGCGACCTGGAACGGGAGCAGGCCCATCTGGACGCCGTGCTGGCAGCCCTGCCCTTCCTGGACCCGCCGGCACCGGGCGATCTGGTCTGCGAGTGGCTGGTCGACGATCCGGAACAGTCCCTCGGCATGGTGGAAATACTGCCGGCCCTGCCCGCCGTGCAAGCGGTCGACTGGCCCAAGGGACAGGCGGTGCGGGTGGTCACCGTCGACCCGGCCCGCGTCGCCGTGCGGGTGAAAAGCGAGCGCGACTGGTTCCGCGTGCAGGGAAGCGCCCGGCTGGACGAAAAGCTCGTAGTCGACCTGGAAGCGCTCCTGGCCGCGGCGGCCGGCAAGCGCCGCTTCGTGCCCATGGGCAAAGGAGTCTACGCCGCCCTGACCCGCGAACTGCGGGAGCGTCTGGCGGAACTGGCCGCCGTCGCCGAGACCGGACGCGACGGCCTGCGCGTGCCGCAACTGACGGCCGCCTGGCTGGACGAACTGCTGCAAGGCGTGCAGGTGGACGCCGACGCCGGCTTCCGGGGCAAAATCGAACAACTGCGCGCGGCCCAGGACGCCCAGCCCGGCCGGCCCCACGGCCTCCAGGCGGAACTGCGCCCCTACCAGGAAGACGGCTACGCCTGGGCCATGCGCCTCGCCGAGGCCGGCTTCGGCGCCTGCCTCGCCGACGACATGGGCCTGGGCAAAACCATCCAGGCCCTCGCCGTGCTCCTGGCCCGCGCCGGCGGCGGGCCGGCCCTGGTGGTGGCGCCCACTTCCGTTTGCGGCAACTGGCTGGCGGAGACTCGGCGCTTCGCGCCCACCCTCAACCCCATGATTTACGGCGAAGGCGAACGGGCCGCGCTGGTCGAATCCGCCGCGGCCAGGGACGTGGTCATCGTTTCCTACACGCTGATGCAGCAGGCACAGGAGATTTTTTCCGCCCGCACCTGGCACTCGCTGGTGGCCGACGAAGCCCAGGCGGTGAAGAACGCCTCCGCCAAGCGCTCCCAGGCCCTGTTCGAACTGCCGGCGGATTTCCGCCTGGCGCTATCCGGCACGCCGGTGGAAAACCGGCTCGCCGAGCTGTGGTCCATCATGCGCTATTGCAATCCGGGGCTGCTGGGCACCTTGCCGCGCTTCAACGAACGCTTCGCCGCCCCCATCGAGCGCCACCGGGACCGCGACGCCCAGCGCCTGCTGCGCCGCCTGATCGCGCCCTTCGTGCTGCGGCGCACCAAGGCCGAAGTCCTGCAGGAACTGCCGCCGCGCACCGAACTGGTGTTGACCGTGGCGGCGGAAGCGGCGGAGGCTGCCCATTACGAAGCCCTGCGCCGCCACGCGGTGGCCGAGGCGGAGAACGCCGCCGCCGAGGTCCCGTCCGGCCAGGCGCACCTGCACATCCTCGCCCAGCTCACCCGCCTGCGCCGCGCCGCCTGCGACCCGCGCCTCACCAGCCCGGACCTCGGGATCGTCGGCGCCAAATCGCGGGCCTTTGCCGAACTGGCGGCGGAACTGTCCGCCAACGGCCACAAAACCCTGGTGTTCAGCCAGTTCGTGGATTTCCTGACCCTTCTGCGCGAGCCCCTGGACGAAGCCGGCATCCCCTACCAATATCTGGACGGCGCCACCCCCGCCGCCGAGCGCACCCGCCGGGTGGCCGCCTTCCAAGCCGGCGAGGGGGACCTGTTCCTCATCAGCCTCAAGGCCGGCGGCTTCGGCCTCAATCTGACCGCCGCCGATTACGTGGTCATCGCCGACCCGTGGTGGAACCCGGCGGCGGAAGATCAGGCCATGGGCCGCGCCCACCGCATCGGCCAGCAGCGGCCGGTGACCGTGTACCGCCTGGTGAGCAAAGGCACGCTGGAAGAGCGCATCGTGGAGCTGCACCACGACAAGCGCGCCCTGGCGGAAGGGGTGCTGGAAGGGGGCGAAGGCGCGGTGCTGCCTTCGACGGAGGAGTTGATTTCCTTGATACGGGGCGGGTAGCGGCAAACCCGCCCGCTGTACGCCGTTTTTTCGGCTTCCCTGCCGCGGTCTTATCCTGTAAATAAGGAACTTCGGGTTCAAATCAGAGTCGAGTTTCGATCTCGGTTGCCCGTTCAGCCGCGCCGAGCACCGCAGCTTTCGGCGGAACACAGCCCGAAGGGGCGCGGCAAGGATGCCGCGCGTCGGCAGAGGGCGA
This sequence comes from Methylococcaceae bacterium, assembly GCA_035293245.1. GTDB lineage: Bacteria > Pseudomonadota > Gammaproteobacteria > Methylococcales > Methylococcaceae > DATDOO01. The sequence continues at coordinate 2,156 of DATDOO010000081.1, read as the reverse complement.
TGGATCGCCCTTCTGCCGACCTCCGCCGAAAGCGAGGAGCGCAGGAAGAAGCGGCTGTCGGGTGTCTTTTCTTTTGGATACTTTTCTTTGGACAAGCAAAGAAAAGTATCCCGCCTTCGGGTGCGGGAACCCGATTCCATAAAGCCATCGCGCAGCGATTCCTTATTTCCGGGGCCCCCAATGCAAACCGACGAAAAAATCCTCACCACCCGCCGCGGCTTCTTCGCCCGACTCGCCGGCCTCGCCGCCACGGCAGGACTTGCAGCCACCAAACCCGCCGAGTCGCAAGCCGAACCGGCCGCGGAACAGCCCGAACAAACCCAGTCCAGCGGCTACCGGGAAACCGAGCACGTTCGTGCCTATTACCGCTCCGCGCGCTTTTAAGGTGGCGCCATGAAGCTGATCAAGCGCTCCTCGTCTCTGCACGCCCCTTCCAATCCCAACGGCCTTGACCGCCGCTCCTTCCTGAAGCAGAGCGGCCTCGCCGCCGGCGGAGCTTTGCTGGCCGGCAGCCTGCCCTTGTTGCTGATGCGCCGGGCGGAAGCCCATGAAGATGGCCATAGCGATGCGAAAGGGGGCGCTTCCGCTCCCGTGCGGCAGATTAAAAGCGTCTGCACCCACTGCTCGGTGGGCTGCGGCATCATCGCCGAGGTGCAGAACGGGATATGGATCGGCCAGGAGCCGGCTTTCGACCATCCCATCAGCCTGGGCGCCCACTGCGCCAAGGGCGCGTCGGTGCGCGAGCACGGCCACGGCGATCGGCGCCTGAAATATCCCATGAAGCTCGTCGGGGGCAAATGGCAGCGCATTTCCTGGGACCAGGCCATCGAGGAAGTCGGCGACCGTCTGCTGGCCATCCGCGAAAAGTCCGGGCCCGATTCGGTGTATTTCGTCGGCTCCTCCAAGCATTCCAACGAACAGGCGTATCTGTTGCGCAAGTTCGCCGCACTGTGGGGGTCCAACAACATCGACCACCAGGCGCGCATCTGCCATTCCACCACGGTGGCGGGGGTAGCCAACACCTGGGGGTTCGGCGCCATGACCAACTCCTTCAACGACATCCACAATTCCAAGGCCATGCTCATCATCGGCGGCAATCCCGCCGAGGCCCACCCGGTGGCCATGCAGCACGTGTTCCGCGCCAAGGAAAAGGGCGCCCCCCTCATCGTCATCGACCCGCGCTTCACCCGCACCGCCGCCCACGCGGACATTCACGTGCGCCTGCGTCCGGGCACCGACGTGCCGTTCATGTGGGGCCTTTTGTGGCACATCTTCCAGAACGGCTGGGAGGACAAAACTTACATCCAGCAGCGGGTGTATGGTCTGGACGACATCCGCGCCGAGGTGGCCAAATGGAATCCGGAGGAAGTGGAGCGGGTCACCGGCGTGCCGCAGATTCAGGTCTACAACGTCGCCAAGGTCATGGCGGAAAACCGCCCCGGCACCTTCATCTGGTGCATGGGCGGCACCCAGCACCACATCGGCAACAACAACACCCGCGCCTACAGCATCTTCCAGCTTGTTTTGGGCAACATCGGCGTGGAAGGCGGCGGCGCCAACGTGTTCCGCGGCCACGACAACGTACAGGGCGCCACCGACGTGGGCCCCAACCCGGAATCCCTGCCCTGCTATTACGGCGTGAACGAGGAAGCCTGGCGCCACTGGTGCCGGGTGTGGGAGCTCGACTTCGACACGGTCGCGGCACGCTTCGACCCAGGCGAGTACGACGACGGCAAGGGCGGCAAACAAAAGCCCATGTTCGCCGACGGCATCCCCGTATCGCGCTGGGTGGATGGCGTGCTGGAAAAGGGCGAGAACATCAGCCAGAAGAATCCCATCCAGGCCATGGTGTTCTGGGGCCACGCCCCCAACAGCCAGACGCGCGGGCCGGAGATGAAAACGGCCTTCGAGAAGCTGGACACCCTGGTGGTCATCGACCCCTACCCCACCGTCTCGGCGGTCATGCACGACCGCACCGACAATGTGTACCTGCTGCCGGCCTGCACCCAGTTCGAGACGTACGGCTCCTGCACCTCGTCCAACCGGTCGCTGCAGTGGCGCGACAGGATCATCGAGCCCCTGTTCGAATCCAAGCCCGACCACGTCATCATGTACCGCTTCGCGCGCAAGTTCGGCTTCGAGAAGGATCTGACCAA
>DATDOO010000080.1:0-10736 GCA_035293245.1 Methylococcaceae bacterium | reverse complement strand
GGCGGGTTTGTGCATCGTCCACCCCCAACGCGCCGGTGAAATGCTCGAAGCGCCCGTTCACGCTCAGGGTGGCGGAGAGGAAAATCCAGCTCGCGCCGAAGGCGTCCATGAAGCGGCGGAATTCCTGGGCGATGCTCAGGGGCGTGCGGCTGAAACTGTAGCCCTGGCGAAAGGTTTCGTACCAGCGCACCCATTCCCCGGCATCGTCCTGCCGCAGTTGGGACAGGTTGTCGCGAAGTTCCACGGCGCGTTTCCAGCAGGCCTCCAGTCCCTTGCCGCGCGCCGCCGCCGTCTCCAGCCGGCGGGCCAGTCCATCCAGTTCGCGCGTCAGTTCGTCCAGGCCGTCCGACAACAGCGGGTTGTTTTCCACATCCGCCCAGGGACCGCGTCCGGATTGCGCCGAAAAGTAGCGGCGCAAATCGCGGGCATGCCGCTCCAGGCGCTCGGCGGCATCGCCCAGTTCCCGCATTTCCGGGGCGTCGCGATGCTGCTCGTTCAGGCTGTCGCGGGCCAGTTCGACCATGCGCCGGGCGCTGAGGGTCAGCCCCAGGAACTGCCCGGCGGTCTCGGCCAGCTGATGGGCTTCGTCGACGATGACCGCATCGGCGTCGGTGAGCAGTTCGCCGAAGCCCTCTTGCCTAAGCCGCCATTCGGCGCAAAGGAGATGATGGTTGATGACCACGATGCGCGCATCCTGGGCCTTGCGCCGCGCCTTGAGCAGAAAGCAGCGATGCAGTTCCGGGCAGTCCTGGCCCAGGCAATTGTCGGCGGTGGAAGTGACCGCCGGCCAGACGGGCGCGGACTCGGGAACGTCGGGAATTTCCGCAATGTCGCCGCTCTTGGTGCGGCCCGCCCAGGCGCGGATTTTTTCGTGATCGGCAAGATACGGATGCCGGCCCTGCCATTCGAAGCCGACGCCATTCTCCAGCCGGTAGGGACAGAGGTAATTGCTCCGTCCTTTGAGCAGCGCCGCCTGAAACGGCGTACCCAGAACCCGGCGCAGCAAGGGAATGTCCTTGTCGAACAACTGGTCCTGCAGATTCTTGGTGCCGGTGGCGACGAGCACCCGCGCCCCGGAAAGCACGGCGGGCGCGAGATAAGCCAGAGTCTTGCCCGTGCCGGTCCCCGCTTCCGCGACCAGCACCCCATGACTTTGCAGGGTCTGGGCGATGGCCTCGGCGAGTTCCAGTTGCTGCGGCCGAGGTTGAAAACCGCGCAGCCCCCCCGCCAGCGCGCCTTCCGCGCCGAACAGGGTATGCAGATCGCTCATGGACGGAGGCGAATCAAGGACTGTCGACATGGCGCAGCGCTTCCGCCGCGCCCGCCGGGTCGCCCATGCGCTTCTTCGCTTCGGCGATCAGCGCCCAGTTGCCCTGGACGATTTTCTTGTCCCCCTGGGCGAGAGAGAGGGATTTTTTCGCCAGGTCGATGGCCAGCAGTGGTTTGTCCTGATAAAGGCGCAGCTCGGCCATGCGGTGCCACAGGCGCGGGTTCTTCGGCTGGATGCGAATGGCGCGCTCCAATGTGGCGATGGCGCCGTCCCTATCCCCCTGGTCGGCCTGCTCTCCTGCTTGCTCCAGCAAAGCCAATGCGGGAGCCGAGAGCGCGCCCTGGGCTGACGAAGCTTTCGCTTGACTGGGCGGGCGCGGAGGCGCCGGCATCGGTTTTGCCTGCGGCTTGGCAAGAACCGGGGCGGGTCTGGAGGAAAACGGCTGGCGGATCGGCTCGCCGCAGCCGGCGACCAGCACGAGCAAGCACAGCAATCCCAGCCGGGAAGCGGAAATCCTGGTCATCGCTGTACCGCGGGTGCTGGAGGCGTCGCAGGCGCGCTCTTTTGCACCTGCACCACGCTGTCGATGTGATTCTCGCGCAGCAGCGCGCGGGTCTTGTCGGCGCCGGCGATGCTGGCGAACGGCCCCACCTTGACGCGGTTCCAGGTCGCCGTGCCGATCTGCGCGGTTTCCACCCGCCCCTGCACGCCCAGCAAAGCCAGTTGCGCCTTCATGCGTTCCGCCTCGGGCGCGGTCTTGAACGAGGCGACCTGCAGCATGTAGATGTCGCCGCCGGGAAGTTTCTCGCCCTGGCGCTCCTGTTGCTTGCGGGTCTTGACCTCGCTTTCCGGGATGATGAATTCCCGCTCGGGCAGCACGGCGTAAAACTGGAAGCGCGGGCGGGCGGCGCGGGCCTTTTCCGCAGCCTCCTTTTCTTCCCTTGCTTTCCTTTCAGCCTCTTCCCTTGCCTTGAGTTTCGCGTCTTCTTCCTTGCGTTGAACCGGCTCCCGAGAAGGTTGAACCGTGGCCTTTGCCTGGACCGGCTGCGCATCGCCCGGTTCGCGCAGGGCAAACAGGAAGCTCGCGAACGCCACCACGACGGCGCCCGTGAGCACCCACAACCAGCCGGGCGCGCGCTTCGGCGGCGGCGGGCGTGGATTGGCGCGGTGCTTGTAATCCTTGGCCATGGCGTCCTTACATGGATTCCGGCGCGGATACGCCCAGCAATCCCAGGCCGTTGGACAGGACCTGACGCACGGCGTCGATCAGATTGAGGCGCGCGTCGCGCAAGTCGGCGTCCTCCACCAGGAAGTGGGTGGTGTTGTAATAGGCATGGAATTCCTGAGCCAGTTCGCGCAGGTAATGCACCAACTGATGGGGCTCATAGTGCAGTCCGGCGCGCTCCAGCGCCTCGGGATAGCGCGCCAGCGCGTTGACCAGCGAAGTTTCCTGTTCCAGGGACAGGCGCGGCAGACAATTCATGCCCCAGGCCAGATCGCGCGCCCAGCCTTTCTCGTCCAGTTGACGGAACACGCTGCACACCCGGGCGTGGGCGTACTGCACGTAATAAACCGGATTCTCGTTGCCCCGCGTGGTGGCGAGCTGCAAGTCGAAATCCAGGTGCTGGTCGGACTTGCGCATCAGGTAAAAGAAGCGCGTCGCATCCTTGCCGACTTCGTTGCGCAACTGGCGCAGAGTGACGAACTCGCCGGAGCGGGTGGACATTTGCACCTTTTCTTCCCCGCGCCAGAGCACGGCGAACTGCACCAGCAACACTTCGAGCCGCTCCGCGTCGGCGCCCAGGGCCGTGAGGGCCGCCTTGACGCGCGGGATGTAGCCGTGGTGATCGGCGCCCCAGATGTTGAGGATGCGGTCGAAGCCGCGCTCGATCTTGTTCCAGTGGTAGGCGATGTCGGCGGCGAAATAGGTCATCTGGCCGTTTTCGCGAATGACGACCCGGTCCTTCTCGTCCCCCAGGCGGCTGGACGCGAACCAGGTCGCGCCGTTTTGCTCATACAGCCAGTCGGCGGCGCGCAGACGGTCGAGGCACGCTTCCACCGCGCCGTAGTCGGTCAGGGAGCGTTCCGGGAACCACGCGTCGTAATGCACGCCGAATTCGGCGAGGTCGTCGCGGATGTCGTCGAGAATGCTGGTCAAGCCCGCCTGGAACGCCAGGCTGTACCCTTCCGCGCCCAGCACTTCCTTGGCCCGCGCCACCACCGCGTCGATGAAAATTTCCTTGTCGCCGCCGTGCGGCTCGTCGAGCGGCAGGCCGTCGAACACCGCGGCGGCGGGATGAAACAGGCGCGCTCCCGCGTCCTGCCGGAGTTGCTGGGCGACGGCGCGTATGTATGCGCCCCGGTAACCGTTGGCGGGAAAGACGAAATGCTCGCCGCACTCTTCCAGGTACCGCAGCCAGACGCTCGCCGCAAGAATATCCATCTGCCGACCGGCGTCGTTGACGTAGTATTCGCGGTGCACCTCGAAGCCAAGCGCTGCCAGCAGGTTGGCTACGGTCGAGCCGTAGGCCGCGCCGCGCCCGTGGCCCACGTGCAGGGGACCGGTGGGGTTGGCGGAAACGAACTCCACCTGCACCCGCTTCCCGGCGCCGACGGCCGAATGTCCGAAGCGTGTCCCTTCGTCATGGATGCGGGGAATGATGGCGTACTGGGCCTGCGGGTCGAGGAAGAAATTGATGAAGCCGGGCCCGGCGATCTCCACCTTGCGCACCGCCGGATCGGCGGGCAGTGCGGCGGCGAGTTGCTCCGCCAGTTGCCGCGGATTGCGCCGCGCCGCCTTGGCCAGGGTCAGGGCAAGATTGGAAGCGAAATCGCCGTGCAGCGGATCGCGGGTGCGCTCCAGTTGCACCGCCACATCGTCGCCGTAATCCAGCGCGCCTTCACGCCGGAGGTTTGCGACAGCGGCATGCAGGAGGTCTTCGAGGCGGTTTTTCATGGGAGAAAGGACGGCGGGCGGGAAATAGGACTCTGATATTATCCTAAAATGCTTAATAACCTGGCAACGCCAGGACTTTTCCTGACAGCCGGGCGCAAGGCCGATCAAGAGTTTTCTCAAGGAGAATCGCTATGAAGCTCCAACAGTTGCGTTATGTCTGGGAGGTCGCCCGGAACAATCTCAATGTGACGGAGGCCGCCGGCCGGCTGTTCGCCTCCCAGCCCGCGCTCAGCAAACAGATCCGCCTGCTGGAGGACGAATTGGGCGTCCCCTTGTTCGTGCGCAACGGCAAGCATTTCAGCAGCCTGACGCCGGCAGGCAAGTCGGTAGTCAATCTGGCGGGCCTGATGCTCGCCAAGGCCGACGAAATTCGCCGCGTCGCCCAGGAATACAACGACCCCCTGCACGGCACGCTCTCCATCGCCACCACCCACACCCAGGCGCGCTACGTGCTGCCGCCGGTGGTGCGGCGCTTCATGGAAAGTTATCCCGGCATCCGCCTCACCTTGCAGCAGGGCACGCCCACGCAAATCGCCGAACTCGCCGCGCGCGGCGAAGTGGACATGGCCATCGCCACCGAATCGCTGGAACTGTTCGACGCCCTGGCCATGCTGCCCTGCTACCGCTGGCGGCGTTGTGTGCTGGTTCCGCGAGGCCACCCGCTGGCCGCCGAAACGCCTCTGACGTTGGAGGCCGTGGCGCGCTACCCACTCGTAACTTACGTATTCGGATTCACCGGTCGTTCGCGGCTGGACGAAGCGTTCGCCAAGGCCGGAATCGCCCCGCAGGTCGTGTTGACGGCGGTGGACGCCGACGTGATCAAAACCTATGTCAGATTGGGGATGGGCGTCGGCATCGTCGCCCACATGGCGCACGACCCCGAGCACGATAGCGATCTGGTCGCGCTGGATACCGGCCACCTGTTCGGCGAAAGCGTGACCAAGATCGGGCTGCGCCGCGACAACTTCATCCGCCGCTGCGTCTATGACTTCATCGAGTGGTTCGCGCCGCACCTGACCCGCGAACGGGTGGACGAGGCATTGCGCGGGCGCGACGCGGAGCAGGAGGTGTTTTCCGGTCTGGAGCTTCCGGAAAGGTAAAAACTCAACCAGCCGGGTTCCGGCCGACATCCTGAAGGCAGAGCCGCAAGGCACTCTCCCAGTCCGGAAGCTCCAGTGCAAAATCGCCCCGCAGCTTGCCGCAGTCCAGCACCGAAAAGGCCGGTCGGCGTGCGGGCGTGGGGTATTCCGCCGTGGCGATGGGTTTGACGCGCGCGCAGGGTTCCTGGAGCAGGCCGAGCGCCAACGCCTGTTGGCGGATGGCGGCGGCGAAGCCAAACCAGGTGGTCTGGCCGCCGCAGGTGAGGTGGTACAGCCCTCCCCTGCCCTGCGGGATCGGGCATTCGCCTTCCCGGCAACGCATGACCAGCAAGGCCGTGGCTTCGGCGAGCATCCGGCTCCAGGTGGGAGCGCCGGTCTGGTCGGCAACGACGCCCATTTCTTCCCGCTCGCGCATCAGGCGCAGCACGGTCAAGAGAAAATTGCTCCCGCGGCCGCCGTACACCCAGGCGGTGCGCAGGATCAGGTGGGCCGCGCCGCTTTGACGGATGGCGGCTTCCCCGGCCAGTTTGCTGCGGCCGTAAACGCTGCGCGGACCCGTGGCGTCGTCTTCCCGGTACGGCCGTTCGGCATCGCCGGCGAACACGTAATCGGTGGAATAGTGGATCAAGCCCGCGCCCTGCTCTTTCGTCAACTCGGCGAGAACACCCGGCGCCTCGCCATTGATGCGCATGGCCTTGTCCGGCTCGCTCTCGGCGCGATCCACCGCCGTGTAGGCGGCGGCGTTGACGATGAGGCGGGGCCGCACGGCGCGCACGGCGCGCGCCAGCGAATCGAAGTCTTCCAGGTCGGCGGTGAGCGGCCCGCCTTTCGCCTCCGTAGCCACCACGTGGCCCAGCGGCGCGAGCGTCCGTTGCAACTCCCAGCCAACTTGACCGTCCCGTCCCAGGAGCAGGACGTTCACGGCGCATCTCCCTGCGGGCGGTTTCGCCGTACAGCCCGCCTGTCCTGCCGGGCTGTCATGGTGCGTATACGGGCAGAACGTCCCACAATTCGCGCAGCGTCCTTCCCTCCCGGTCCTTGGCCGAAAGCTGCGGCGCGCCGATCGGCCAGTCGATGGCCAATTCTGGATCGTCCCAGCGCAGGCTGAATTCATGCTCGGCGGCGTAGTAACCGGTGCACTTGTAGGAAAACAGCGCGCGCTCGGACCGTACGCAGAAACCGTGGGCGAAACCCTCCGGCACGTAAAGCTGATGGCGATTTTCCGCGGACAGGGTGGCGCCCGCCCAACGGCCGAAGGTGGGCGAACCGCGGCGGATGTCCACCGCCACGTCGAACACCTCGCCCTGCAACACCTGCACCAGCTTGCCCTGCGGCTGGGGGTTCTGGAAGTGCAGGCCGCGCAGGATGCCGCATCCCGAAGAGGAAAGATTGTCCTGGACGAAATCGACGTCCAACCCGTTTTCCGCATAGCAGCGGCGATTCCAGGACTCGAAAAACCAGCCGCGTGCGTCGCCGAAAACTTTCGGCTCGAACAGCAATACGCCGGGGAGTCCGGCCTGCCGGACGTTCATCCCGGATGCCCCACTTCCAGCAAGCGCGCCAGGTATTCGCCGTAACCGTTTTTGCAGAAGGGCCGGGCAAGCTCCTCCAGTTGTTCCGCGCCGATCCAGCCTTGGAAGTAAGCGACTTCCTCGGGACAACAGATTTTCAGCCCCTGCCTCTCTTCGATGGTCTGGATGAAGTTGGCCGCCTGCAGCAGCGAGTCCGGCGTGCCGGTATCCAGCCAGGCGGTGCCGCGCCCGAGCTTTTCCAGGTGCAGTTGATCCTTTTTCAGATACAGGTTGTTGAGATCGGTGATCTCCAGTTCGCCGCGCGGCGACGGGCTAAGCCGCGCGGCCAGTTCCACCACCTGGTTGTCGTAAAAATACAATCCGGTGACGGCGTACTGGGATCTGGGGTTTTTCGGCTTTTCCTCGATGCCCAGCACCCGGCCGTTCGGCTTGAACTCGGCGACACCGTAGCGCTGGGGGTCGCGCACCCAGTAGCCGAACACCGTTGCGCCATGGACGCGTCCCACCGCGTCCTTGAGGGAATGCTGCAAGCCGTGGCCGTGGAAAATATTGTCGCCGAGAATCAGGCAGCAATGATCGGCGCCGATGAACTCCCGTCCGATGAGGAAGGCTTGGGCCAGCCCGCCCGGTTCGGGCTGCACGGCGTAGGAAAAATTGACCGCCCATTGCGATCCGTCGCCCAGCAGATGGCGAAACAACGGTGCGTCCTGCGGCGTGGTGATGATCAGAATATCCCGGATACCCGCCAGCATCAGCGTGGAGATCGGGTAGTAGATCATCGGTTTGTCGTACACCGGCAGGAGCTGCTTGCTGAATGCATGGGTGAGCGGATACAGCCGCGTACCGGAGCCGCCCGCCAGGACGATGCCTTTCCAATGAATTTTCACGTCATTTACCCCTTTTTCAGCCCCAATCGTTCGCCGCCGTAATTGTCCGCCGTGACCCGCGCGCACCAGTCGCGGTTGGCCAGATACCACTCGACCGTCTTGCGCAAACCCGTCGCAAAGGTTTCCTGCGGCACCCAGCCCAGTTCACGGCAAATCTTGCCCGTGTCGATGGCATAACGGAGATCGTGACCGGGGCGGTCGGCGACGAACTCGATCAGCTTTTCGTGCGGGCGGTGCGGCGACTCGGGCAGCAATTCGTCCAGCAGGGCGCACAGCGCCTTCACGACATCGAGATTGGTTTTCTCGCTCTCGCCGCCGACGTTGTAAACCTCGCCGGGCCGCCCCGCTTCCAGCACCCGTTCGATGGCCCGGCAATGATCTTCCACGTACAGCCAGTCGCGGACATTCGCGCCCTTGCCGTACACCGGCAACGCCTTGCCCTCCAGCGCGTTGGAAATCGTCAAGGGAATCAGCTTTTCCGGAAACTGGTAAGGGCCGTAATTGTTGGAGCAGTTGGTCGTCAAAACCGGCAGGCCGAAGGTGTGATGCCAGGCGCGCACCAGATGATCGGACGCGGCTTTGGAGGCGGAATACGGCGAATTGGGGCGATAGGGGGAATCCTCCGTGAAATACCCGGCCGGCCCCAGGGAACCGTAAACTTCGTCGGTGGAAACGTGCAGGAAACGGAAACCGGACTTCTTCGCTTCTTCCAGTCCCTGCCAATAGACCCGCGCGGCTTCCAGCAGCTCGAAAGTCCCGGCCACGTTGGTCTGGATGAAGGCGTCCGGCCCGTCGATGGAACGGTCCACGTGGCTTTCCGCCGCGAAGTTGACGATGGCGTCGGGCTGGAAATTCTCCAGCAGATACGCCACCAGTTGGCGGTCGCCGATGGAGCCGAGCACGAAGTGATGGTCGGGATGGTCGTCGACTGCTTCCAGGGTTTCCGGCCGGCCGGCGTAGGTAAGCGCATCGAGGTTGACGATCACCGCGCGGTTTTCCCGCAACTGGCGCAGGACGAAATTGCCGCCGATGAAACCGGCGCCGCCGGTCACCAGCCAAACGGGTTTGGAGGAATTCAAGCGGTTGCTCCCTTGCGTTGCATCATGCCTTTCGACGGGTTGTAGCCCCACAGCGCCAGGCCGAGAAATGCCAGCAGCGCGGCGGAAACGTAAGCGGCGGCGTAGCCGTTCCACTGCCCGTACAAGGCGAAACGCAGCAATTCCACCGCCTGCGAGAAAGGATTGTATTGTGCCAGCGTGTGCAGCAAGGCGCTGGACTCCTTGATGCGCCAGAGGGGATACAGCGCCGTGGACATGAAAAACAGGGGGAAGATGACGAAATTCATCACCCCGGCGAAATTCTCCAGTTGGCGGATGAAGGACGACAGCAACAATCCCAGTGCGCCGAGCATCATCCCCGCCAGCAGCAGCGCGGGAAACAGCGTCGCGTAACCCTGCCAGGACGTTTCGATCTCGTAGAACCAGGCAATGCCGAGAAACACATAGGCTTGCAGCACCGAGACCAGCGTCCCGGCGAGCAGCTTGCAGACCAGCAGATAACCGCGCGGCAAGGGGCTGACCAAAAGGGTGCGCATGCTGCCCATCTCGCGGTCGTAGACCATGGACAGGGAGCTTTGCATGCCGTTGAACAACTGGATCATGCCGATCAGACCGGGCGTGATGTAGACCTCGTAGAGGATGTACGTTTCGTAAGGCGGCATGACGGCTATACCCAGCGTGGAGCGGAAACCGGCGGCGAAGACGAACAGCCAGATCAGCGGCCGCACCAGGGCGGAGATAAAGCGGCCCTTCTGCTGCACGAAGCGGGAAAGCTCGCGGACGACGATGCCGCGCAGGGCGCGGAGATAATGCAACACGGTTAGCCCGCCTCCCCGGTCAGTGTCTGGAACGCCGCGCCAATATCCGCCGTTTCGGTTTCCACCAGGATCTCCGCCACCCCGCCTTGGGCCAGCAGACAACCCCGGTGCAGGATCAGCAGCCGGTCGCCGGCATGAATTTCGTCGATCAGGTGGGAAGCCCACAACACGGCGACCCGCCGCTCGGCGCACAATTGGTGGACATAGTCGACGATAGCGCGGCGGCTGGGCACGTCCAGGCCCACGGTCGGTTCATCCAGCAACAGCAGCGCCGGTTGGTGCAACAGGGCGCGGGCGATCTCCACCCGCCGCCGGTGCCCGCCGTTGAGCTGGCGCACCTTTTCCCAGCGCCGCTCATACATACCCTGCCGTTCCAGTTCCTCGCGGATGCGCTGGCTGGCGATCCGGCCGGGCAGGCCGTGCAGGTCGCAATGGTAATGGAGGTTTTGCGCAACGCTCAGGTCGGGGTCCAGGGTCGGCTGCTGAAACACCACCCCCAGCCCGGCCAGCGCCTGGCGCGAGTCGCGGCGCACATCGTAACCGTTGATGACCACCCTCCCCTCGCGGCTGTCGTACAGGCGGGTGATGAGGGCGAACAGGGTGCTCTTGCCGGCCCCGTTGGGGCCGAGCAGGCCGAACACGCTCCCGGTCGGAATCTCGAACGTCAAGGCGTCCAGGCCCCGGTGCGGGTGCTGGCGCCAGAATCCCGTCGTGAAGTCTTTGGTGAGGCGATCCGTGCTGACCGCTGTCGCCATGGAGGGAGCCGATCCCTATTTGCCGGCCGCTTTGTTCAGTTCGAGTTGGATCGCCAGCTCGAAATAGGAGGCCGGCATCAATTGGCCGCCGACCACGCGCACGCCGTTGATGAACAGGGTCGGCGTGTTGGCGATCGACAACGCGGTGCCGTCGGCGATGTCTTTCTTGATGTCCGGGAGCTTCTGGGTGTACTCGCGGGCAAAGTCCGTCACGCCCGCGATCCGTTCGGCCGCCGCTTTCACCGTCTCGGGTGTCAGGTCTGGCTGGTTCGCGTACAGCCACTCCTGCATTTCCATTTCCTTGGCCGCGCTGCGATCCCGCGCCATCCGAACCGCCGCCGCCGCCTCGCACGCGCCGGG
>DATDOO010000079.1:0-4914 GCA_035293245.1 Methylococcaceae bacterium | reverse complement strand
AGGCGCCGCCCGCCGCTCCGGTGGCCAAGGCGCCGCCGCCGGTCGTGGAAGTAGTCGCGGAACCGCCGGCGAAAGTGGAGACCGTGGTAGCCGAAGCTCCCGCCGCGGCTGTTGCCGAAGCCCCGGCTGCCGAAGAGGCTCCGGCAGCACCGGAAGTGCGCACGGTAGTCATGCTGAAGAACCCGGCCACCGGCGAAATCGCGCCGCTCCCCGCCGACTACCGTTTCGCCAAGAAATGGATCAAAGACGCGCTGGTGGCGGAAGGTTTGCTGGACCGGATTTACAAGAACAGCGAACTGGATCGCAAGAACCGCACCCGCATCCGCGAGGCGCTCGAGCGCCTCAAAGTGATGCCGAAATACGGCGTCTGACGCTGTTTCGCCGACAAGCGGAAGCATAAAAACGCGCCCCCGCCGGGTAATGCCCGCCGGGGGCGTTTTATTTCCGGCGCCGTGCGTGCCGGCGGCGCATCCTGGCGCGGCGCAACGTCCGGCCCTAATCCAACCCCAGCTTCTTCAGCCGATAACGCAGCGAGCGAAAGGTGATGCCCAGTTGCCGGGCGGCGGCGGTGCGGTTCCATCGCACCTGCTCCAGCACCTTGAGGATGGCCTGCCGTTCCAGCTCGTCCATGTAATTGGCCAGCGCGGGCAAGTCGGCGGGCGGCGGCTCGCCGGGCTGGAAGTCGGTTTCGTCCTCTTCCGCTCCGGGAGCGGCGGCCGTTCCGCCGTGACGGGGGAGGTCGAGGTCGGCAACGGCCAAGGTATCCCCTTCGCACAGCGCCAGTGCGCGCTCGAGGATGTTTTCCAGTTCGCGCACGTTGCCCGGAAAGGAATACGCGCCCAGAGCCGCCAACGTCTCGGGGACGAGGGCGGGCGGAGGGACGCCCTGGGTGGCGGCGAGCCGTTCCAGGATTGCCCCCGCCAGCGGCGCGATGTCCTCGCGCCGTTCGCGCAAGGGCGGCATGTACAGGGCGATGACGTTGATGCGGTAGAACAGGTCTTGGCGGAACAAGCCTTCGCGCACCAGCTGTTCGAGGTTGCGGTGCGAAGCGCTGAGGAGGCGCACGTCCACGGGAATCTCGCGCTGTTCGCCGACCGGCCGGATGGCTTTCTCCTGGATGGCCCGCAGCAGCTTGACCTGCAGGGCCAGCGGCAGGTCGGCCACCTCGTCCAGGAACAGCGTGCCGCCCTCCGCCGCCTGGAACAGGCCGGTCTTGTCGCTCGTTGCGCCGGTGAAGCTGCCTTTCTTGTGGCCGAAAAATTCGCTTTCCATCAGGTCGGGCGGAATGGCGCCGCAGTTGACCGGCACGAAAGGCCTGTCGGCGCGCGGGCCTTGGGTGTGGATGAGACGTGCCACCAACTCCTTGCCGGTGCCGGATTCGCCGCCGACGAAAATCGGCGCCTGGGAGCGGGCCAGTTTGGCGATTTTGGCGCGAATCTCTTCGAGGGCGGGCGAAGCGCCCAGCAGGGATTGCCTTCCCTGGGGTTTGGTCCCGCGGCGGTTGAGTTGCAGCGCTGCATTGACCAGATTGCGCAGTTTATGCAGGTCCAGCGGCTTGGATGCGAAATCGAACGCGCCGCTTTTCATGGCGCGCACGGCGGTTTCCATGCTGCCGTGGGCGGTGATGACCGCCACCGGGACGGCCGGGTGGTGCCGTTGCATGTACTCCACCCAGTCCAGGCCGTCGCCGTCGGGGAGGCGCATGTCGGTGAGGCACAGGTCGAAAGCGTCCCGTGCGATGAGCCGCCGCGCCTCTTCCAGGGTGGCGGCCGCGCGGGTGGCGATGTTCATGCGGCTTAAGGTCAGCTCGATCAGTTCGCGGATGTCCGCTTCGTCGTCCACGACCAGCGCGAGCGGCGGGTTCTGCGTCATGCTTCCAGCTCCTTTGTTTCGGCTTCTTGCAGGCACAGGCGGAAACAGCTTCCGCCCTGTGGCGCGGCTTCGTAAGTCAAGGTGGCCTGGTTCAATTCCGCCAGTTCGCGGGCGATGTACAGCCCCAAACCGGCGCCGCTGGCCGAGGTGGTGAAGAACGGCTCGAACAGCCGTTCCACGTCGCCCAGGGGGATGCCGGGACCGCGATCGACAACTTCCACGCACGGCGCGAACGATGCGCCGCAACGCCGGAGGCGCGCCGACACCGCTTGGCGCTCCGGATGGCCGTATTTCAACGCATTGCCGCACAAGTTCTCAAGAATCTGCTTGAGCTGGCTGGGGTCGACGGCGCAGGCAAGCTTCTCCGCTGCGGGCTGGACCCGCAAGTGGCCGTGCGGGACGTGATGCAACTCGCGAAATTCGGCGACGAAGCGTTCCAGCCAGCCGGAAAGCTCGACGCTCTGGCGGCGGGACGGGGCGCGGCGGGAGATGCTTAGGACGTTTTCGATGGTGGCGTTCACCCGCCCGGCATTGGCGACGATGATTCCCGTCAGCCGGGCGTCCTCCGCGGACAGGCCGGGCGCTTCCGCCAGCAACTGGCTGGCGTGCTGGATGGCGCTCAGGGGGTTGCGGATCTCGTGGGCGATGCTGGCGGTCAGCCGGCCCAGGGAAGCCAGCTTGCCCTGCTGCACGCGCTGGTTGAGCAGGGCGCTGTCTTCCAGAAAGATGAGGTCGAAGGACGCCTCCGCGCCGTCGAAGCGGGCAAATCGCGCCAGCACGGAACTCCCGCCGGCGCGGTTGAGGCTGAGCTGGCTGCGTCCGGCCTGATCGCGCCACGCCTGGTAGCCTTCGGTCAGATCGGAGCGCAATTCCGGCGGTTCGTCGCCGGCGTCGTCCAGGCTCAGCAATCGGGACGCCGAGGGGTTCAGCATCAGGGGCCGTCCGGCCTCGTCGAGCACCACCACCCCGGACGGCAGATGCTGGAGGATGTGCATGCTGAGCTGTTGCAGCCGGTTCAATTCGACGCCGCGCCGGCGCGCCAGTTCCTCGGTGAGTTCGGCGCGTTTGGCGGCGGTGTGGGCAAGCAGCGCCACGGCGAAGAAGGCCGCGCCCAGCGCGCCGGCGTAAGTGTAGTTGGCAGGCGGGAAGGCGTCGGTGAGGTCGGAATAGAATTGTTCGCCGAGAAAGCCGATGCTCGCCAGCGCGGCGAACACCAGCGCGCAGCGTCCGCCGACCAGGATGCCGCCCGCGGCGACGGTCACCGTCAGCAGGATGCCCAGTCCGCTCTGCACGCCGCCGCTGAGGTGGGCGAGCAAGGTGAGGGCGACGATATCCGTGAAAATGTGCAACTGCGCCTGGAAGGGATAAGCCGGACGGCGCAGTATCCACAGCAGGAAGCCGATGAGCACCAGCGCGAAATAGACCAGGCTCGCCCGGCCGAAAAGCCCCGGCGCGAGCTTGCCCAGGAAGGAATTCGCCGTGCGCGTCGAGAAGGCGAACAGCAGTGCGCCGGCCAGACCCAGGCGAAAAATCAGGAACACCAGCAGGGATTGCCAGGCCAGCCGCGCGGAGATGCGGTAATTGCGCGAGAAAGGGCAGGGACGGAACGCGGGCGAGCCGTCTTCGCTGAACAGCGGCGCGGATAGCGATGAAAGAACGGAAGGCTCGGGGTTCACGGGACGACCGGTTCGAAGGAGCCTAATTCTCCCAACTCAGCCCGCCTTTCTGGTATTCCGTTACCTTGCCTTCGAAGAAGTTGGTTTCCTTGCGGATGTGCGCCACTTCCGCCAGCCACGGGAACGGGTCGGGGACGTTGTAGTGGGCGGCGAAGCCCAATTGCTTCAAGCGGCGGTCCAGCAAATGCTTGAGGTGCTGGACATGATCGTCGCGGCGGTAGCCGAGGATTTCGTTGGGGATGGCGTATTCGGCGAAGATTTCCTCCGACTCCACCACTTTGTTGAAGATGTCGATGACGGTGTGCTCGGTGACGTTATGGTCGTTCTCGGCCATGATCGCCGTGATCAGCTTGACGCCGAAGGCGACGTGCATGTGTTCGTCGCGCTGAATGTACATGAGCTGCTCGGACGATCCCGGCACCAGGGCGCGGCGGCGCAGGGAGAAGATGGGATTGAAGTTGGTGTAGAAGAAGCCGCCCTCATACCCGCAGTAGTAGAAAATCAGACCCTTGAGGAAGTCGTTGACGTTCTTCGCGTTCTCGATCTTCTCGCCGTAAACCTTCGCCAGTTCGATTTTCTGGCTGATCTGCGGGATGCGCTTGTACAGCGTGTAGACTTCGTTGGGGTCCAGCCCCAGCACGTCCACGCAGGTCTGGTAGGCCCACATGTGCATGGCTTCCTGGCCGGTCTGCTCGGCGAGGAAGATGTTCACTTCCGGCGCGGTGATGTGGCTCATCACGCACAGCGCTGTGTTCCTCAGCACCATGATGTCCGAGGTGGAGAGGTAACTGAAGGTCGTATGGAACATGTGGCGCTCGGCGTCGGTGAGCTTGCGCCAGTACTGCTCGTTGTCCTTGCCCATGCTGATTTCCGTGGGGTTCCACAGGTTGGCGCGGGCCTTCTTGTACATCTCGAACGCCCACGGATAGGCGAACGGGGCGAGGTGGTTCTGGTCGGAAGTGCCGCCGTACAGCCGCTTTTCTCCGGATAGTGCGGCTTCCTGCTGGAGTTCTTCTTCGTGAATACGGGTTTCGACGCCGAGGGGGTCGTCCCAGTTGAGGGACGTGGAGGGTGCGGCGGGGGTGCTGACGCCGGAGGATTCGCTTGCGCGAGCATCCCAGCGGTAACGATGATCGGCCAACATGCGCGCTGACTCCTGTACGAGAGGGTTGGCGGGATGGTTCTCACTCACGGCAGGGCAGTGAAAATGTAATTTTTTGCCGCCTTATTCTACATATATTGTCTTCTATTTGTAAAAAACACTATATGTGGGGAGCGGCCAGGGGTGGCGGAGGGCGGCGCACCGCGGCGCCTTCACGCGGCGACGCAGCGGTCACGCCCTCCTTCCTTGGCTTGGTAAAGGGCG
>DATDOO010000078.1:0-3909 GCA_035293245.1 Methylococcaceae bacterium | reverse complement strand
TCCGGTCCTCAGCCCCGACGAGCCGCTACCCCAGCCGGAAAGCGATCCCCACTCCTTACGGGAAGCGGTGGAAGAGACCTGCGCGTTGTTGCGGAAGTCCAGGAACCCGGTGCTGCTGGCCGGCCTGGAGCTGCATCGGCGCGGCTTGCAAGACGCCTTGATGCGCCTGGTGGAGCGGGCCCGCCTGCCCGTCGCTGCCACCCTGACCGGAAAATCGGTCCTGGGCGAACGTCATCCCCTTTACCTCGGCATTTACGAAGGGGCGATGGGGGCCAAAACCGCCCGCAAGTACGTGGAAGAGGCCGACCTGTTATTGATGCTCGGCGTGACCCTGAACGACGTGGATCTCGGCGTCTACACCGCCAACCTCGATCCCAACCGCATGGTGCGGGCCAGCGGCGGCGAGATTTTCATCCGCCATCACCGCTATCCCAAGGTCTATGCGGGGGACTTCATCAACGCCCTCTGCGAGACGCTGCCGGCCCAGGACATTTCGCCCCCGCCGCCGTCCGAGATACCGGATGCCCCCGATTTCCCCGTGGCAGGCCGCTCCATGACCGTCTCCCGGTTGATCGGCCGCATCAACCGCGCCCTCGGGCCCGACATGATGGTGGTCTGCGACATCGGCGACTGCCTGTTCGCGGCCATCGAACTCAGGGTGCACGAACGCAGCGAGTTTTTCGCCTCGGCTTTTTACACCACCATGGGCTTCGCGGTGCCGGCCGCTCTCGGCGTGCAGATCGCAAGGCCGGACCGTCGCGCCCTGATCCTGGTGGGCGATGGTGCTTTCCAGATGACCGGTACGGAGCTGTCCACCATCGCCCGCCTGGGGCTGAACGCCATCGTCATCGTGTTCAACAACGCCGGTTACAGCACGGAGCGCTTCATCCTGGATGGCCCCTTCAACGACATCGCCCCGTGGCGTTTCGACCGCCTGGGCGAGGTCATTGGCCCGTTGCGCGGCTACGACGCCGCCAGCGAAGAAGCATTCGAAACCGCTTTTACCCTGGCACTGGCGGAAAAGGACGTGCCCAGCATCATCAACGTGCACCTGGACCGGACCGACGCTTCGCAGGCCGTCAGGAGTCTGGGGGAACATTTGAAGAGGCAGATATGATTCCGGATTCTAAGGGTCGGAAGAATCCATCCCGCCTTCGGAATCTTCCGGCCGTGCTGCTGGCGGCATCCCTCGGCCCTCTGGCGGCCGGCGCGCAAACTCCGGATGAATGCCCCTCGCCGCCGCAGATCGCCGGCGAGCTGGTGCGCGACATCAATGCCATACGCGCCGAACCGCGGCAGTGCGGCGCCATTCATTACCCCGCAGCTCCGGAACTGACCTGGAACGAAGTGCTCTTCCAGGTTGCCCAGCGACACAGTGACGACATGGCGCGCCGCGATTACTTTTCCCACGTCACGCCTGAAGGCCTCACGCCCGGCCAACGCGCCGCGGCTGCCGGTTATTCGTGGAGTTCTCAAGCTGAAAACATTGGCGTCGGCCCCGTGTCCGTCAAGGACGTGCTGCGCATGTGGCTAACCAGTCCGATGCATTGCCAGGCGATGATGAAACGGGAATACCAGGATGTCGCCTTGGCCTGCGCGGTGGGGAAGGGCAAGCTGCTGTGGACGCTGGAGTTGGGCTCGCAGGGATGGGAGCCGTAGTCACCGGGATAACGGGCAGGCAGTAGGACGGTTTAGCGTCTTCGCGTAACCCGCCCTACGCGCCGGCGGTGAGGAAATCTCCCTTTGCCGCTGCGGCAGTGCTACTTTTACAATTTTGGACCGGCGCACCATGGAGGTCTCGGAGCTTCTCAAGCTTCCGGCAGCGGACGGCTGGTGCTTGGTCGAGACATCCGGCGGTCATCGCCAATTCAAACACCCGACCAAACCGGCAACACTGTTCAGTTAAGGATTTTGGGTTCCCTCTCCAAAATATCGAAACTCCCTCTCCCGGAGGGAGAGGGGCTTAACTGAACGGCATGGACCAAACCGGGGCGGGTGACGGTTCCGGGCAAACCGAGCGACGATCTTGCACCCGGCACCTTGAACGGTTTCCTATGCGGATGGAAACCGGACGTGTTGAATAGAAAGTAAATCCGTCCCCGTTGTGTTTAGGCTAACGAGGCAACACATGAAAGCTTTTCAGTCACCATTGCTGCTCTCTGTGCTGTTGGTTTGCATGGCACTCACGACGGCTTGTACGGGTCACAACGATAATCCGTCGCAGCAGATTACAACCGAGCGAGTCGGCTGTCCGGTGGCCACAGACTTTTTCGCTGTGTATTTCACCGTGCATGTTCAACCGTCCGATGAAAGCCCTGACGCCAGAGTAACCCGAGAGTTATTCCGCCCTTATTGCCACGATCTGCCCAAACCCGGCAAGGTGTTTTTTACAGCCGATCTGGTCGGCAACGAACTGAAAGCCACACCGATTGGCATCGAGGTCGTCGAAGAGGAGTTTGCCGGAGGCAATGAAAGCCAATCCGGGAACGTCAAGGATGTGCGCACCCTATCGGAAGTAACGCCTAAACGTTATTCAAAAGGCGTCATCCAAACGGCATTTGACCTCGACAAAAACGGCTATTACGCCATTTACCTGATTCGCGCCGGCAAAGGTGCCGGTTCGGAGCCGGAGAGACTGAGAATCCCGCTCAATGTCGGCGTCACCTCCGGCGGGAAACTTCTGATGACACGCATCGTGACCATTTTCGTTATCACATCGGGTCTGGCCCTGATCGGGTTTGTAGTTTTTCGATATGGGCGAAGGTGAAAGATTATCTTGATTAGAAACAATGTTCAGCCGAAGTGGAACCGAGCCATTTTTTTCCCTCCCCCCACGGGGGAGGGCCAGGGTGGGGGCGAGCTAAGACAAGGTCTTCGGCCAATTTGATCGCCCCCATCCCAACCTTCCCACGTAGGGGGAAGGAGCCGAACCCCACAGGCTGACACTCGTTTCTAATCAGGAAGATTATTTAACCTCCACTACAACCCGGTGAAGCATGGCCATGTGCGCCACGCGGCGGACTGGCCTTATTCTTCGTTCCATCGCTATGTCCGACGGGGAATTTATCCCGAAGATTGGGCGGGGGTGGGAATTGGGGATATGGATTGGGAATAGGGGATGGATGGGGCCGTGGCGGGCAGTCCTGCTTGGCGCTTAGCGGCGGACGATGGGTTTCGCTTCGCTCTACCCATCCTACAAAGGCTTTATCTCGATTAGCCGGTTATTTTGGGCCGAACAGGGGCCAATCAAATGGCCTCATGAATTCGCCGGGCATGGCTTGTTGTTTTCCCGCG
The DNA here is from genome assembly GCA_035293245.1 of Methylococcaceae bacterium. Lineage (GTDB taxonomy): Bacteria > Pseudomonadota > Gammaproteobacteria > Methylococcales > Methylococcaceae > DATDOO01. Next base: position 615 of record DATDOO010000078.1, on the reverse strand, counting down.
GGCAGGTTTCCAGATCGGTGTCTGGCACGACGGGATTCAAGCCGATCCAGGCCGCCACTTCTTCCGGCACAAAGCCCACCCGTTGCTCGTCGCCCACCTGCATCAAGGGCCTGCGGATCAGCAGCGGGTCGCGCAGCATCAGGGTCAGGGCGGTTTGCTCGTCCAGGATTTCCGGGGTCACCGTGCCGTCTTTCACCGCTGGGGCGCTGCGGTTGAACCAGTCGGCCACCGGCAGATGGCCGAAGAACGGCCGCAGGGTTTCCGCCGCCCAGGGCTCGGCCAGCAGGTCGCGCACCAGCAACGTATGGCCGGCGTCCTGCAACAGCCGCTTCTGGCGGGTGTTGTTCACGCAGCCGGGTTTTTCCCAGAAGCGGATGGTGGCCATGGGCAGGAGGCGAATGCGGAGCGCGGGTTTAGCCTACCGCCCTGGCGGTGTTCTGCTTCTTGTCCACCAGCCGTCCCGCCTTGGCCATTTCCTGATAAACGGCCAGGACCGCCGGTTCGATGGCTTCCATGGCGTGCTCGCCGTTGGGCACGATGCCGGCTTCTTCCAGCTTTTCCCAGGGGCCGTAGCCGATCTTGGAACACAGCACCGCCGCGCAGTCAGACAAGGTG
>DATDOO010000077.1:0-11357 GCA_035293245.1 Methylococcaceae bacterium | reverse complement strand
CTGTCCCGCGCCTACGACATGGTGCTCAACGGCTGCGAAATCGGCGGCGGTTCCGTGCGTATCCACCGCACCGACCTGCAAAGCGCCGTGTTCGACCTGCTCGGCATCGGTGCGGACGAGGCGCGGGAAAAATTCGGCTTCCTGCTCGACGCCCTGCGCTACGGTGCGCCGCCGCACGGCGGCATCGCCTTCGGCATGGACCGGCTGGTCATGCTCATGACCGGCGCCCACTCCATCCGCGAAGTCATGGCCTTTCCCAAGACCCAGTCCGCCTGGTGCCCGCTGGTGGACGCACCCGCGCCGGCGTCGGAGACGCAGTTGCGCGAACTGGGCATCCGGCTGCGCACGCCGCCGGCCAAGGACGCCGCGTCCTAGCGCCGTCCTCTCCCGTACCTTGCGCCCGGTGCGCCCGGAAGGTTTTTCACTCGGGATCCGGCGGCGGCCCCTCGTGGGCTTCCGATTCCCGATAGAGTTTGATCACCAGGTCCAGGAACCAGCGCGGCGTGGTGAGAATGACGAAAAAGGCGATCATGCCCAGAACCGGAATCGGCAAGATGTCGACGACGGCGATGAGCGATAGGACGACAAGACACTTGGTCTTTGTGGTCATGATTCGAGGCCGGTAGGAGTAAGTGGGGCGGTGCCTGCATTTCGATTTCAGGCGAGAAGGTAGCGCCGGAATCGGGTAAATGACAAGAAGAGCGGTAGCTGCCGCAGGGCGGAAAAGGTGGCGGCGGTGCGCTGCGAGGGCGCCCACGCGGCCCGCCGGGGAAGGACGCCGTTGCATCCTTGGCGCTTACGGCCTCTCCTGGCCGAGCATCTCGGGTGTGATCAAGGTGACGCCTTTCTCAGTCACGTAAAACCGTCTGCGATCTTCGTCGGGGTTCTCGCCCACCGTCAATCCGTCCGGGAGCCGGCAGCGCTTGTCGACCACGGCGCGCCTCAGGGAGGCACGCCGGCCCACGACGACTTCGGGCAGGATGACCGAGTCCTCGATGTAGGCGTAGCTCTCGACCCTTACCTTGGTGGATAGCAGGGAACGCCGCACGGTCGCGCCGCTGACGATGCAACCCCCTGACACCAGCGAGTCCCAGGCCTGTCCGCGATGGCCGTCGTCGTCGAAGACGAACTTGGCCGGGGCGAACTGTTGTTCGGCGCTCCAGATCGGCCAGCTGTCGTCGTACAGATTAAGGTCGGGAACGACCTGGGTAAGGTCGAGGTTGGCTTCCCAGTAGGCGTCGATGGTGCCCACGTCTCGCCAGTAGGGCAGGTCGCCCACCAAATTCACGCAACTGGTGGCGAAGCGGTGGGCGTAAACCCGGGCGCGCGGCACCAGATAAGGGATCAGGTCCTTGCCGAAATCGTGGTTGGAGGTGCCGTCCTGGGCATCCCGGCGCAATTCGTCGTACAAAAACTGCGCGGTAAACACGTAAATGCCCATGCTCGCCAGCGCCTTGTCCGTATGGCCCGGCAGGGGCGTCGGGTGCTCGGGTTTCTCCTGGAAATCGGTGATTCGCTCTCGCTCGTCCACTTGCATCACGCCGAAGTATTTGGCGTCGTCGAGGGGGACGTCGATGCAGGCGACGGTCAGGTCCGCGCCCTTTGCCACATGGTCGGCCAGCAGCCTGCCGTAGTCCATTTTGTACACATGGTCGCCGCCCAGGATCAGCACGTACGCGGGGCAATCGCAATGCAGGATGTCCAGATTCTGGTAGACGGCATCCGCCGTGCCCTGGTACCAGCTTTCTTCGAGCCGCTGTTGCGCCGGGAGTACGTCGATGAATTCGTTCAGATTGGGCGGCAAAAAACTCCAGCCGTGCCGGATGTGGCGAATCAGGCTGTGGGCTTTGTATTGGGTGACGACGCCGATGCGCCGGACTCCCGAATTGACGCAGTTGGACAGCGGAAAGTCGATGATGCGCAGTTTGCCGCCGAAAGGTACGGCGGGTTTGGCGCGCCAGTCGGTGAGCTGCCTCAGCCGGCTGCCGCGCCCGCCGGCGAGCACTACGGCGTAAGTGCTGCGAACGATTTCGCTGACGAATCGGGGGTTCTTTTCGCGCTTGAGTAAACAGTTATCGAAGTGAAAACATTCCCTTCCTGCCGTCATGAACTCCTCCTCGTGCCGACAGATTTGACGCTGCGACGCGGATTCGTGAAATGAAAGAACGGATTGATCGACACCCTGTCGATCCGGAAAGCTCGATTTTCAAACGCTAAGCTCAAATAATAGATCAGATTCCGATTCTTGCACCCGGAAAATCGCGCCCCCAATATCCCCCGTTCCCGCTGTCCGGGTCCGAAGCGATGGCCGGAATACGGCTTTGGCCGACGGGACTACGAAGGCACTCCGAATCAGACAAAAGCGAGGGTAACCGCGGCCCCGCCGCTGTGCTACCATCGCCCGCCCGTTGGCTCTTCCTCTTGACCCCTCCATGCCCGCTACCGCATCTCCTTACCCCATCGAAAATTACGCTCTTCTCGGCGATGCCGAGTGCGAGGCGCGCATCGACGCCGCCCGGCGCGAACTGGGCGATAAGTGCGTGATTCTCGGCCATCACTACCAGCGCGACGAAGTGTTCCGCCACGCCGATTTCACCGGCGATTCGCTCCGCTTGTCGCGCGAGGCGGCGCAGTCGAAAGCCGAATACATCGTCTTTTGCGGCGTGCATTTCATGGCCGAGGTGGCGGACATCCTGTCCCGGTCCGAGCAGGTGGCCATCCTGCCGGACCTGGCGGCGGGCTGTTCCATGGCGGACATGGCCAACCGGGCCAACGTGGAGCGCTGCTGGCGCGAACTGGCCGAAGTGCTGGACGTGGAAACCGGCATCACGCCGGTGACCTACATCAATTCCGCCGCCGACCTGAAAGCCTTCTGCGGGCGGCATGGCGGCATCGTCTGCACCTCCAGCAATGCCCGGACCGTGCTGGAATGGAGTTTTGCGCAGCGGGGGAAAGTGCTGTTCTTCCCCGACCAGCATCTGGGGCGCAATACCGGCTACCGCATGGGCATCCCCCTGGAGGAGATGGTGCTGTGGGATTTCGCCAAGCCCCTCGGAGGGCTAACGCCCGAGCAAATCCGCAAGGCCAGGATCATTCTCTGGCAAGGTTTCTGTTCGGTGCACCAGGTGTTCCGTCCCGAGCACATTGACCAGTTCCGCGCCCGCTATCCGGACACCCGGGTCGTTTCCCACCCTGAATGCAGTTTCGAGGTTTGCGAAAAATCCGACTTCCTCGGCTCCACCGAAACCATCCTCAAAATCGTGCGCGCCGCCGAACCCGGCACGCGCTGGCTGGTGGGTACGGAACTGAATCTGGTCAACCGGCTGGCCGAGGAAATGCGGCCCAGGGGCGTGGAAGTGCATTTCATGTCGCCCATGGTGTGCATGTGCTCCACCATGTTCCGCACCGACCCGCAGCACCTGTTGTGGGTGCTGGAGAATCTGGTCGCGGGGCATGTGGTCAACCGCATCCAGGTTCCGGAGGAGGACGCGCGGCCGGCGCGCCTCGCGCTGGACCGCATGCTGCAACTGGCCTGAAAAGCACATCAGCGCGAACGATGGACGCGCCGGTTCTGGTCGAAATCGACGGCGTCGGCAAGAAGTATTGCCGCTCGCCGCGCCGCGCGCTCGCCTATGCTGCGCGGGACGGCCTGCGCGCGTTGCTGCCGGGGAAGCGAAGAGCGCAAACCTTGCGTCCCGGCGAGTTCTGGGCCGTGCGCGACCTCTGTTTGCAAATCCGCCAGGGCGATTGCCTGGGCATCGTCGGTCCCAACGGCGCCGGCAAAAGCACCTTGTTGAAAATGCTTGCCGGCAACGTCCTGGCCAGTGTCGGCAGGATTCGGGTGCAGGGCCGCATTGGTGCGATGATCGAGGCCGGGGCCGGCCTGCATCCCTTGCTGACCGGACGCGAAAACCTCTTCGCCTGGGCGCAGCAGCAGGGCTACGGGGCGCGCGAGGCCGAAGCCCAACTGGCGGCCGTCGCCGCCTTCGCCGAACTGGGCGAATTTCTCGACACGCCGGTCAAGGGGTATTCCAGCGGCATGATGGTGCGGCTGGGCTTTGCCTTGATCGCGCACTTCCCCACGGAACTCGTCTTGCTGGACGAGGTGCTGGCTCTGAGCGACGCGCGATTCCGCGCCCGCTGCCTCAACCAGATTCCGCTGTTGAGCCGCCGTTCGGCCGTCGTGTTCGTGTCCCACCACATGCCGCAAATCGCCCGTGCCTGCAACCGCATCCTGGTGCTGGACAAAAGCGAGGCCGCCTATGCCGGCGAAGATGTCGCGCGCGGCATCAATACCTATTACGCCCATTGCGACGTGGACGCGCCGAGCGTGGCTTCCGGAACCGGGCTGGCGCGGATTGAGGACGTCGCGATGCTGGCGGATGGCGCCGAGACGGAGTGCATCGAGCAGGGGGATTCCCTCGCGGTCAGGCTGCGCCTTGCTGTAGACGCAGCCATTGCCCGTCCCCACCTGTCGCTGACGCTGACCACGCCGGACCTGCAAGGGGTGTTGCAGTGCGATTCGGATTTCGCCGGCTTTGCAATCCACAATCCCGGCCAGCCGTTTACCTTGAGCGTGGATTTGGGTCCCCTGGATATGAACCCCGGCGTGTATTTTTTTTCTCTGGCCGTTTCCGCCGAACGCAACGGGGAAGTGCTGCTACGCCACGACAACCTGAAACGCTTGCGCGTGAGCGGGTTGAATACGGGCCATGCGCCGTTTGTGCTGGCGGGACGTTGGTCGCTTGAAGCATGACGAACTACCGGCGCAGCCGTCTCCTGTGCTAGCGTTCTCCCATGATGCATTTCGACCCGACTTTCACCGCGTCCTACCTGGTGGCCTTGATGATGGGCCTGTTCAGTGCCTTGCACTGTTTCGGCATGTGCGGCTCCATCATCGGCACCCTGACCCTCAGCCTCAAGCCGGCGATCCGCGAGCACAAATCCCTGCTGCTGCCTTTCGTGCTCAGCTACAACCTGGGGCGCATTTCCAGCTACACCCTGGCCGGATTCCTCGCCGGACTGCTGGGGCACGTGCTGAGTCTGCCCTTCGGCGATGGCCAGGGGCACCGCGTGTTGCAGATTGTTTCCGCCCTCATCATGGCCGGCGCGGGCTTGCACATTGCCGGCTGGTTTCCGCGCTTTGCCTACATCGAAAAGGCCGGCGGCGCGTTGTGGCGGCGCATCGAGCCCTACGGTCGCCGCTTGCTGCCGGTGGAAACCTTACCGAAAGCCTTCGTCTTCGGCATGGTGTGGGGCTGGCTGCCCTGCGGCCTGGTCTATGCGGCGCTGGCGCTGGCGGCAACCAGCGGGCATGTTCCGGAGATCGGCGTGCAGTTGGCCGCGACCGGCGGCCACGTGCTGCACAGTGGATTGACCATGCTGGCGTTCGGGGTGGGCACTTTGCCCGCCGTGGTGGGGGTGGGTATAATGACTACGTGGATGGTGCGCCTCTCCCACATGCGCAGGTTCCGCAGCGCAGTGGGCATAACAATGATCTTATTAGCGCTGATGGCGGCCTTCCCGATGCTGAACCCCTTCGTTCTGCATCCCATGAAGCACTGAGGAGAATGAAGCCATGTTCGACACGCTGATCGGGCAATCCCCCAACTTCGATGCCTTGTTGCGCAGCGCGCGCATGATCGCTGCGACCGGCGTCACCGTCCTGCTGGCCGGCGAGACCGGCACCGGCAAGGAAGTGCTCGCCCAGGCCCTGCAACAGCACAGTCCGCGCGCCGGCAAGCCGTTCGTCACCCTCAATTGCGCCGCGCTGCCGGAGAGTCTGGCCGAATCGGAACTGTTCGGACACCGCAAGGGCGCGTTCACCGGGGCGCTCGCCGAGCATAGCGGCAAGCTGCGGGCGGCGGATGGCGGCACTGTGTTTCTCGACGAAGTCGACTCGCTGCCTTTGCCCTTGCAGGCCAAATTGCTGCGTTTCCTGGAAAGCGGCGAAATCCAGCCGGTGGGTGAGACGCAAACCCTGCGGGTGGACGTGCGTGTCATCGCCGCGACCAATTCCGACCTCAATGCCAAAATCGCCCGGGGCGAGTTCCGCAAGGACCTGTATTACCGCCTGAACGTCGTACCGCTGGAAATTCCCTCGCTGCGCGAGCGCGGCGCCGACATCGAACTGCTCCTTCGGCATTACATGGCGAAATTCGCCGGTGCGCACCGGCTGCCCACTGCGCAGTTCGGCAAGACCGCCCTGGCCTGCCTCAATGCCTATTCCTGGCCCGGCAACGTGCGCGAATTGCGCAACCTGTGCGAACGTCTGTCCATCCTCCTGGCCGGCCGCACCATCGAACGGGAAAACCTGCCCGCCGAATTCCACGCCGCTACTCCCAAGGCCGATAAAGCGCCGTTTTCCCTGCCCGAGTGGGGCGTGAAGCTGGATGAACTGGAGGTCAATCTGATTCGGCAGGCGCTTGGCCGCACCCAGGGCAACCGCACCCACTCCGCGCGCCTTCTGGGCATCAGCCGCGATACGCTGCTGTACCGGATGCAGAAGCACGGGATTTCCTGAACTCTTCCGACCAGCGCTCTGCAAGCCCGCGCCGCGTTGGGGCCTTGAGTGGCGCAGCTATACAAACGGACGGCTTTCTTCGAAAGCCGTCCGTTTTTTGTTTTCCCGATACTGGAGGACCACCTCGCATGATCGCGCTCGTCCGCGTATTCGCGCCGGTATTGTTGCTGTGGAGCGGGTTGATGGCCGGTCAGGCTTGGGCCGAAGAGACCGTGCGCGTCGGGTCTCTGGCTTTCGGCACCCTGAGCTGGGAAATGAAAGTGATCCAGGACGCCCATCTCGACCGGGACAACGGCATCCGTCTGGAAGTGCAGACGCTGGCCGGACCCCAGGCCGGTAACATCGCCCTGCAAGCCGACGGCGTCCACGTGGCGCTGTCCGACTGGCTGTGGGTGTCGCGGCAACGGGAGAACGGCCGGGATTTCACCTACGCGCCTTATTCCACCTCCTACGGCGCGCTACTGGTTTCGGGCGATTCGGGCGTCCGGTCCATCGCCGATCTCTCCGGCAAGCGCATCGGCGTCGCCGGCGGCCCCCTGGACAAGAACTGGATTTTGCTCAACGCGTTGGGGGAAAAGCAGTACGGGCTGAATCTGCAAGAGCAGGGCAAAGCCGTTTTCGGCGCACCGCCGCTTCTCAACGAGCAACTGAAGCAGGGCCGGCTGGATGCGGTGCTGAATCACTGGCACTACGCCGCCCGGCTGGAGACGGCGGGCTATCGGCGCGTGCTGACCGGCCAGGAACTGGCCCGGCAAATGGGCGTTACGACGGATGTGCCGGGCATGGGCTACGTGTTCCGCGAAAAGTGGGCGCAACAGCATCCGGCGGCGCTTGCGGGTTTGCTGCGAGCCAGCCGCGAGGCCCAGCGGCGCTTGTGCGAGGAGGACGCTGCGTGGAACGGCATCTCGGCCCTCATGCCCGACGATGACACAGCTAGCCGCGCCGCCTTGAGAAAGGGCTATTGCGCGGGCCGGGTGTTGCGCTGGGGCGACGAGGAGCGCCGCGACGCCGACCGGCTGTACGGCATTTTGCGCCAGGCGGGCGGCGTCGAGGAATTCGGCAAGGCGGAGCACATCGCACCGGGCACGTTCTGGAGCGGTGCCGTCGTCCCATGAGGCCGTCCCCGACGTGTTGAAGGCCGCGTTCCGCCGGGCGTGGATGCCCGTCCTGTCGCTTTTCCTGCTGCTGGCGCTGTGGCAAATAACCGCCTGGCTGGCCCACTCGCCGCTGTTGCCGTCGCCGCTGAGCGTGTTCGAGGTGCTGATTCGCGAAATCCGCTCGGGCGTGCTCCCCCGGCATCTGGGCGTGACGCTGGGCCGGCTGGCGATCAGCTTTGCCATCGCCATGGTTCTCGGCGTTGTGTTGGGCGTGTGGCTGGGACGCCATCCCCAGTGGGACCGGCTGTTCGATCCGTGGTTGACCACGCTGCTGAACATTCCGGCGCTGGTCACGATCATCCTCTGCTATGTCTGGTTCGGCCTGGTGGAGCCGGCCGCCATTACGGCGGTGGTGATCAACAAACTGCCCAATGTGGCGGTCACGTTGCGGGAAGGCACGCGGGTGCTCGACCGCGATTTGCTGGAAATGGCCCAGTGCTACCGCTTCGGCCGTTGGAAGACCTTGCGCCACGTGGTCTGGCCGCAACTCGCTCCGTTCGCGCTGGCCGCGGCGCGCACCGGCCTCGCCTTGATCTGGAAAATCATCCTGGTCGTCGAACTGCTCGGGCGCAGCGACGGCATGGGGTTTCAGCTCCAGTTGTTTTTCCAGATGTTCGACGTGGCGGGCATCCTGGCCTACACCGTCGCTTTCATTGCGGTGATCCAGTCGATCGAAGCGCTGTTGCTCCAGCCGTTGGAGCGGCATGCACGGCGGTGGCGGCGATGACGCGGGTCGAGATCGACATCCGCCGCAAGTCCTACCCGGCGCGGGGCAGGGCCGGGGAACATGTCGCCATCCGCGACCTGCGCCTCGCCCTCGGCGAAGGCGCGTTCACCTGTTTGATCGGGCCGTCCGGCTGCGGCAAGACCACGCTGCTCAACATCCTGGCCGGCCTGGAGCGGGATTTCGACGGCGCAGTGACCTTCCATCATCGTCACGCGGGCGAGGCCGTGACCGGCTATGTTTTTCAGAACCCGCGCCTGTTGCCCTGGCGCACGGTGCGGGAGAACATCGAACTGGCACTTCCGGAAGGCATATCTGCGGCGATGGTCGACGCCTTGTTGGGGGAGCTGGGGCTTTCGCAGGCGCAACAGGTCTATCCGGAGCGGCTTTCCCTGGGCATGAGCCGCCGCGTGGCCATCGCCCGAGCCTTCGCTGTCGAGCCGGATCTGCTGTTAATGGACGAGCCGTTCGTTTCGCTGGATCCGCCCGCCGCGAAAAATGCCCGGCAATTGCTGCTCGGACTCTGGGCGGAGCGTCCCCATACGGTGCTGTTCGTGACCCACGACCTGGACGAGGCCTTGTTCCTGGGGGACCGGCTGGTATTTCTCGGCCCTCCGCCGGCGAGCATCATCGCGGACGTGGCAGTGGGGACTGTGCGCGCCGAGCGCGGGAAAGCCGGCGTTCTGGAGCAATTGCGCACGCGAATCGTCACGGAGCATCCGCGTCTGGCTCACCTTTTTGGTGCGTGAGTTCCACCGGAGTGCGCGGGATTTGCCGCAAACGCGGACAGGCGCACCCGGTATAGTCGTGACAACACACTGAAAGATAACAATAACTGGTTTTGGCGCAGCGTGTGCATGATGAGAAGCGCTCACCTCTTCGGAGCCTTTCCATCCGCGCCAGCGGCGAAGCCTTCGCCGCGTTCCGGGAACCCATCCCGAGCCGGCGCGGATGGCTTTTTTCGTTCCTCCGCCTTTATTTCAGGGCGTTCCAGTCGGGTTTTCTTTTGCTATCATATTTCTCCCTAGCCCCGCCGCGCATGACGTGTGCATCGGGGTCTGCTGCATATAACCATAACATTTCATAGAACGCGGGGCGTTCCAGTGGAAGAAAACATGCAAAGGATCCGCTCCGCCTGTTTCAAAGTGGGAGGACCTGCATTATGTGTTGGAGCGGAGAAGCGTCCACGGTTCTGGCGGCCGTGGGACTCGGAACGGCGACCTATGTCGCGCACAAGGGGGAGTCTTGGGAGCTGTGGGCTCCGCTGACTTATTTCGCCCTGATGGAGCTGCTGCAAGCGGCGACCTACATTTACATCGACCTGTGCGGCCTGCCGCAAAACCAGATTCTGACCTTGCTGGGTTACGTGCACATCGCGTTCCAGCCAGTCTTCGCCAACATGGTCGCGTTGTATTTCATTCCGGAAACGGTCAAGCGGCGCATCGCGGGGCCGGTGTACGGCGTGTGCGGAGCGGCGGCACTGGCCATGCTGATCAAGATGTACCCCTTCGAGTGGGCCGGCCTGTGTCGGGTGGGCGAGGAAATCTTCTGCGGCCCCACCACCTGCTCGGTTTCCGGCGAGTGGCACATCGCCTGGCAAATGCCCCTGAACGGCATCACCTACGACACGTTCAGCGAGTGGTTGGGTCGCCGCTACGGCCTGCACGAATGGGCCTACGTCCTGGCCGCTTTCATCCAGCCGCTGCTTTACGGCTCCTGGCGCTTTGTCGCGTTTCACTGGGTCGCCGGCCCTCTGCTGTCCGATCTCTTGACCACAGATCAGAACGAATACGCGGCCGTATGGTGTTTGCTCTCCATTGCCCTGTGCGTTTCGGTCATCAAGACGCCCGTGCGCCGCTGGCTGCATGTGGAGCGCTGGCCGCTGTTCCCGTTGCTGGGTTATAGGCCGGCGCGGCACGGGGAGGACGAAGAAGAGGGTGAACCGGCGTATTCGGATGAGCAGGCGTAGCGCCGGTTCGTTCACGCGACTGTTGACAGACGAGGGATTACAAAAAATGTAGGGTGGGTTAGGTGCGCACACCAAGTCATCGTAACCGGCAGTGCCCGACCAATGTGCGCCTAACCCACCCTACACTTTACTCGGTGGTTACTTCCGCGCCATCGTTCTTCAGCGCCGCCTGCAGGGAGTGCCAGGCGAGGGTGGCGCACTTGACCCGGGCCGGATAGGCGCGGACGCCCGCCAGCACCGCGAGCTTGCCGAGTTCGTCGAGGCTAACGCTCTCGTCCCGGCTGGTGGTGATGCGGTGGAAGAGGTCGAAAAGATGCTCGGCCTCGTCCTCCGTTTTCCCCTTGACGACCTCGGTCATCAAGGAGGCGGAGGCCGTGGAGATGGCGCAGCCCTGGCCCTGGAAGCTGACGTCGCGGATCACGCCGTCGGCGACGTTCAGGTAGAGGGTGATCCGGTCGCCGCACAGGGGGTTGTAGCCGTCGATCTTGCGGTTGGCGTCGGGCATGACGCGGAAATTGCGGGGGTTGCGGTTGTGGTCGAAGACCACCTCCTGGTAAAGATCGCGCAGTTCGTCGAGCATCAGTTGAACACCTTGATGACCTGGTGGATGCCTTCGATCAGGACGCCCACCTCTTCCATTGTGTTGTACAGGGCAAAAGACGCCCGGGTGGTGGCGGGTACACCGAAAAAGTCCATGACCGGCATGGCGCAGTGGTGGCCGGCGCGCACGGCGATGCCGCAGTGGTCGAGAACGGTGCCCACGTCGTGCGGGTGGATGCCGTCGAGCATGAAGGAAAGGATGGCGCCTTTCTCCGCGGCCGTGCCGATCAGCTTGAGGCCCGGTATCTCCAGGGCTTTTGCGGTGGCGTATTCCAAAAGGCGCTGCTCATGGGCGGCGATGGCGTCCAGTCCCAGGTTTTCCACATAGTCGATGGCGGCGGCGAGGCCTATGGCCCCGGCGATGTTCGGCGTGCCGGCCTCGAA
>DATDOO010000076.1:0-8520 GCA_035293245.1 Methylococcaceae bacterium | reverse complement strand
CGCCGGCGCCATCCGGATGGGCGCCGGGGATGTGTTCATCTGCGCCGGCGTCGAGTCCATGAGCCGCGTTCCCATGGGCGGCTTCAACCCCCTGCCCAACCCCGCCCTGTACGCCGCCTATCCGCAGGCCTATATGAGCATGGGGGAGACGGCGGAGAACCTGGCCCGGAAATACGGTATCGACCGCGCCCGCCAGGAGGCTTTTGCTTTGGCCAGCCAGCAAAAAGTATTCGCCGCGCAGCAAAAAGGCCTGTTGGCCGCGGAGATCGTCCCCATCGAAGCGTCGCAGGTGGGGTACGTCGAGCAGGACGGCTGCCCGCGCCCGGATACCAGCCTGGAAGGCTTGGCGAAACTCGCCCCGGCTTTTCTGCAGGACGGCAGCGTCACCGCCGGCACTTCCTCGCCCTTGACCGACGGCGCAGCAGCCGTTTTGGTGTGCAGCGAAGCTTACGCGGACGCCAAAGGTCTGGAAAAACTGGCCCGGATCAAGTCCATCGCCGTGTCCGGCTGCGCCGCAGAGATCATGGGCATCGGTCCGGTCGCCGCCAGCCGCAGGGCCCTGGCGCGGGCCGGATTGCGGCTGCAGGACATGGACATCGTGGAACTGAACGAGGCTTTCGCCGCCCAGTCCCTGGCGGTCTTGCAAGATCTGCCGGTGCCCATGGACAAGCTCAACCTGGACGGCGGCGCCATCGCCTTGGGCCATCCCCTCGGCGCTTCCGGGGCACGGATCACCGGCAAGGCAGCCAGCCTGCTCCAGCGGGAAAAGAAACGCTATGCCCTGGCCACCATGTGCATCGGCGGCGGCCAGGGCATCGCCACCGTTCTGGAGGCGATCTTATGAACGCCATCGAAAAAGCCGCCGTCATCGGCGCCGGCGTGATGGGGGCGAACATTGCGGCGCACATCGCCAACGCCGGCATCCCGGTGGTCCTGCTGGACATCGTCCCGCCGGGCGCCGCCAACCGCAACGTCGTGGCCGAAACCGCCCTCGAAAAACTGGCCAAGGCCGATCCCCCCTCGCTGATGCGCAAAAGCAACGCGCGCCTCATCACCCCCGGCAACGTGGAAGACCATTTGCACCTTCTGGCCGACGCCGACTGGATCGTCGAGGCCGTGGTCGAAGATCTCGCCGTCAAGCAGGCGCTCTACGCCAAGCTCGAAGGCACCTGCCGCGCCGATGCCCTGATTTCCTCCAACACCTCGACGCTGCCGCTCAAGCTCCTGTGCAGGAAAATGCCGGAGAGCTTCGCGCGGCGCTTCATGATCACCCATTTCTTCAATCCGCCGCGCTACATGCGCCTGCTGGAACTGGTAGCGGGCCTGAGTCTCCAGCCGGAACTCTTTTCGGCGGTCAAACAGTTCGCCGACGTGCATCTGGGCAAGGAATGCGTGCTGTGCAACGACACGCCGGGCTTCATCGCCAACCGCATCGGCACCTTCTGGCTGCAATGCGGCATCCTGGAAGCCCTGGAACTGGGGCTTACGGTGGAAGAAGCCGACGCCGCCATGGCGCCTTTCGGCATCCCCAAGACCGGCATCTTCGGTTTGTGCGACCTGATCGGCCTGGACCTTCTGCCGCACGTGCTGGATTTCATGCGTTTGGCGCTGTCCCCCGGCGACGATTTTCATCAGGTCGATCGAACGCCGCCTCTGGTTCAGCGCATGATCTCGGAGGGTCTCACCGGACGTAAGGGCAAGGGCGGGTTCTACCGCCTACAAACCAAAGACGGGCAGCGCGTCAAGGAAGCCATCGACCTTTCCAGCGGCCAGTACCGCGTCAGCGAGAAAGCGCGCCTCTCCGCCTTGCGCTCGCCGGCGCCGGAAGACCTGCGCGCCTGGCTGTCCGGCGACGACCCGAGCGGCCATTACGCCTGGCGGCTGTGGTCCCGCACCCTGGCGTATACCGCCGGGCTGATTCCGGAAATCGCCGACGACATCGTCGCCGTCGATAGCGCCATGCGCCTGGGCTACAACTGGAAATACGGCCCTTTCGAGTTGCTGGACCTCCTCGGCGTGGACTGGTTCGTCGCAAGGCTCAAGGCGGAAGGCCGCGACGTCCCGCCGCTGTTGCAAACCGGGCGGCCGCTTTATCAGGCCGGTGCGGGGCCACTGCTGTTCGCCGATCCGGCGGGAAACTACCACCCGATCACCCGCCCCGAGGGTCTGTTGGCGCTGGCCGACTTCAAGCGGCGCGGCGCGGCGGTGCTGGAAAACCCTTCGGCCAGCCTGTGGGACATCGGCGACGGCGTGGTGTGCCTGGAATTCCACACCAAGATGAACACCCTGGATCTGGCCACCATGGCCTTGATCCGGCAGAGCATCGACGCGGTGCGCACGGAATTTGCCGCCCTGGTGGTCTACAACGACGGCGAGCATTTTTCCGCCGGCGCCAATCTCAACCTGCTGGTGCAGGCCATCCACGCGGAGAACTGGGACGGCATCGAGCGCATCCTCGCCGAGGGCCAGCAAACTTACCAGGCGCTGAAATACGCGCCTTTCCCCGTGGTCGGCGCGCCTTCCGGGCTGGCCTTGGGCGGCGGCTGCGAAATCCTGCTCCACTGCGACGCCATCCAGGCCCACGCCGAGACTTACACCGGCCTGGTGGAGACCGGCGTCGGCCTGGTGCCCGGCTGGGGCGGCTGCAAGGAATATGTGCGCCGGCAACTGGAAAACCGCCGCCGCCCAGGCGGGCCCATGCCGGCCATTTCCAAAGCCTTTGAAGTCATCGGCATGGCCAGCGTTTCGCAATCGGCTTTCGAAGCCCAGGAACGGCTATTCCTGGCCAAGGCCGACGGCATCACCATGAACCGCGACCGCCTGCTGGCCGACGCCAAAGCCAAGGCCCTCGCCCTCTGCAAGGGCTACGCGCCGCCCGCGCCGGGCATCTTCCCCCTGCCGGGCAAAAGCGGCTGGTACGCGGCTTACATGGCGGCCGGCGTGCTGCGCCTGGCGGGCAAAATCACGGCTTATGACATGGAAGTCTCGCACCAACTGGCCCATGTCCTTACCGGCGGCGACGCCGACATTACCCGGCCGTTGAGCGACGACGACCTGCTGGCTCTGGAGCGGGAAGCTTTCCTCCGGCTGGTCCGCCAGCCCGGCACCTTGCAGCGGCTGGAACATATGTTGAAAACCGGCAAGCCATTACGAAATTAGCTGCGGATTCGGTTTTCGGTTGTAGGGTGGGTTAGGTGCGCATTGGGATGACCCTGACGGTTATCTCCTCGTGCTTTGCGCACCGTAACCCACCAAGCGGCCTCGGCGATGTAATCAAGGCCAATCGGTGGGTTACGACGCGCATCGAAGCCGAGGAAAATTCGCCGTAGGCTGCGATGCGCGTCAAACCCACCCTACATTTTTTTACATTTTCCGCTTGACCAAACGGGAGAAACCCCATGCTCTGGCTCCTGACTTCCCTCCTCGCCGCCGCCCTGCTCGCCTATCACCGCGTCGCCCTGCATTGGGCGAGTCTGGCGTTCGCCGTGCTGCTGGGCGGCTGGACGGTTCAGCAAGGCTGGGCGCCGATGGCACCCTGGCTGTGGGGCGCGTTCGCAGTGGTCTTCGTCCCGCTCAACCTGCCTTTCCTGCGCCGCCAGGTTATAAGCAAGCCCATCTTGCGCCTGATGAGCCGGGCGATGCCGCCCATTTCGCAAACCGAGCGCGAAGCCCTGGAAGCGGGCAATGTCTGGTGGGACGCCCAATTGTTTTCCGGCAGTCCGGATTGGAAGGTGCTGCTCGATCTGTCCCCGGCGCGCCTGACGCCGGAGGAACAGGCGTTCCTCGACGGCCCGGTGGAAACCCTGTGCGCCATGCTGGACGACTGGGACATCACCCACAGGCGCCGCGATCTGCCGCCGGCGGTGTGGGAGTTCATCAAGCACAACAAGTTCTGCGGCATGATCATTCCCAGGGAATACGGCGGGCTGGATTTTTCCAATTTCGCCCATTCCGAGATCGTCATGAAAATCGCCAGCCGCAGCACCACGGCAGCAGTGACGGTGATGGTGCCCAACTCGCTGGGCCCAGCCAAACTGCTTCTGGCATACGGCACGGAAGCACAGAAAAACCACTACCTGCCGCGCCTCGCGGCGGGCGAGGAAATCCCCGCTTTCGCCCTCACCGGCCCGCACGCCGGCAGCGACGCCGGCGCCATGCCGGATCGGGGCGTGGTGTGTTACGGCACGTTCCAGGGACAGGACCAGGTGCTGGGCATCCGCCTGAACTGGGAGAAGCGCTACATCACCCTGGGACCCGTGGCCACGGTGCTGGGCCTGGCCTTCAAGCTGTCCGACCCCGACCATCTCATCGGCGAAAAGGAGGACATCGGCATCACCGTGGCGCTGATTCCCACCGGCACGCCCGGCGTTGCCATCGGCCGGCGCCACTTCCCCCTGGATTCGGCGTTTCAGAACGGACCCAACTGGGGCAAGGACGTATTCATCCCCCTGGACTGGATCATCGGCGGCGTCGCCCAGGTGGGCAACGGCTGGAAAATGCTGATGCAGTGCCTCGCCACCGGCCGCGCCATCTCCCTGCCCGCCCTGGGGACCGGCGCGGCGAAATTCACCTGCCGCAACGCCGGCGCCTACGCCCGCATCCGCAAGCAGTTCAACCGGCCGCTGGGCGATTTCGACGGTATCCAGGAATCCTTGGCGCGCATGGCTGGGGAGACTTACATCCTCGACGCCGCCCGCCAAGTCACCGCCGCCGCCCTCGACGAGGGGCAAAAGCCGTCGGTCGTATCCGCCATGATCAAGTACGAGCTGACGGAACGCATGCGCCGGGTGGTCAACGACGGCATGGACATCCTGGGTGGCGCGGGCATTTGCCTCGGGCCGCGCAACTTCCTGGGGCGCGTGTATCAGGTCATTCCCATCAGCATCACCGTCGAGGGGGCGAACATCGTCACCCGCACCCTGATGATCTTCGGCCAGGGCCTGGTGCGCTGCCATCCGTACCTGCAAATGGAGATGGCCACCCTGCACGACGCCGATCCCGCCCGCGCCGCGGCGCAATTCGACGCAGTCCTCTTTGCCCATCTGGGCTTCGTGCTGCGCAATCTGGTCGCCGCTATCTGGCTGGGTCTGACCGGCGCCCGCCTGCTGCCCGTACCCGGCGACCGGATCACGCGGCGCTATTACCGGCGCATCGCGCGGTTGAGCAGCGCGTTCGCCCTGATGGCGGATTTCGCCCTGCTGAGTCTGGGCGGGGCGCTGAAGCGCAAGGAAAGGATATCCGGCCGCTTCGCCGACGTGCTGAGCAATCTTTACCTGTGCTCCTGCGTGCTCAAGCACGACCGGGACCGCGGCAGCCCCACCGAAGACCGCCCGCTGCTGCACTGGGCCTGCCAGCACACGCTTTACCAAGCGCAGCAGTCGCTGCTGGCCATTTTCCGGCAACTGCCGCTCCGGCCTCTCGTCTGGCTGTTGCGCCTGCTGGTCTTCCCCACCGGCGCAGGCGGCCATCCGCCCGGCGAGCGTTTGATTCACCAGGCGGCTTCCATCCTGCTGACCGATACCCCGGCGCGCGACCGCCTGACCCACGGCATTTACGTCGACCGGGAACCCGGCGACGCCACCGGCAGGATCGAAGTGGCTTTCCAGGCGGTCCTCGCCGCCGCCCCGGTGGAAACAAAGATGCGCCACACCCGACAGCGTAGCCGCCTCAAGGCGGACGATCCCGCCCAGCTCGTCAAACAGGCGCTGTCCCTGGGCATCATCACGCCGGAAGAAGCCGACCTGCTGGAGAAAGCCGACCAGGCCCGCCTGGCGGCGATCACGGTCGACGACTTCAGTCCGGACGAACTGACCGGCGGAGGTTGAGCGCCATGCGCCGCCCCAGCGATCTGATCCCGCCTGAGGCGGCGCGAACCCTGCCGGCGTTGTTCCGCGAGCGGGTGCGGCGCTCGCCCGATGGCCCTGCCTACCAGCGCTTTTACCGCGACGGGCGCTGTTGCGAGACGACGACCTGGGCGGAAGTGGAGCGGCAGGCGTCGCGCTGGCAAGCCGCCTTGCGACGGGAGGGCGTCAAGGCGGGCGATCGGGTGGCGCTCATGCTGCGCAATAGTTTGGAGTGGGTGCTGTTCGACCTGGCTTCCCTGGGGCTCGGGCTGGTGACGGTTCCCCTGTACTTCAACGACCGTCCGGAAAACTTCGCCTTCATCCTCGAGGAAACCGAGGCCCGGGTGCTGCTCATCGAGGGCCAGCACCACTGGGAACTGGTGCGCGAAGTGCGGCAACGGCTGGGCGGCGTGGTGCGCATCGTTTCCGTAGCTCCCGTCCACGACCAGGGCGGCGATCCCAAGCTTGTGGAACTGGCGCGCTGGCTGCCGGATACCGCACCGGACTGCGCCGCCGGGGAAGACACGCCGGGCGCACTCGCCTCCATCATCTACACCTCTGGGACCACCGGCTATCCCAAAGGGGTGATGCTGTCCCACGCCAACATCCTCAGCAACGTCCACGGTTGCGCCACCCTGGGACCGCTTTACCCGGACGATCTGTTTCTCTCCATCCTGCCCCTGTCCCACGCCCTGGAGCGGACCGTCGGCTATTACCTGCCCATGCTGGCCGGGGCCTGCGTGGCCCACGTCCGTTCGCTGGACAGGCTCCCCGATGACCTGGCGGCAGTGAAGCCCACGGTAATCGTGTGCGTGCCGCGCATTTTCGAGCGCATCCACCAACGCATCACCGGCCAACTGGCCAATGGGCCCCGCTGGCGGCGCGAGTTGTTCAATTTGAGCGTCGAGGTGGGCTGGCGGCGCTTTTTGTACCGCCAGGGACGGGGCGGCTGGTCGGCGTGGTTCCTGCTTTGGCCCCCGCTGGAGTGGTTCGTGGCGGCGCGCGTCAGGGCGGCATTCGGCGGACACGCACGGCTGGCCATCAGCGGCGGAGCGCCCCTGGCACCCGACGTGGCGCGGGTGTTCCTCGCGCTGGGGCTAACCCTGCTGCAAGGTTACGGCCTCACCGAAACCAGCCCGGTCGTCTCCGGCAACACGGCAGACGACAATCGGCCGGAAACGGTCGGCAAAGCCCTTCCCAGCATCGAGGCCAGGCTCGCGGAAAACGGCGAACTGCTGATCCGAGGCCCCTGCGTCATGCTCGGCTACTGGCGCGACCTCGAGGCGACGAAGGCTGCGATAGACGCCGATGGCTGGTTCCACAGCGGGGACGTGGCGTCCATCGACACGAAGGGCCACATCGCCATCACCGGGCGAATCAAGGACATTATCGTGCTCGCCAACGGCGAGAAAGTGCCGCCCACCGACGTCGAACAAGCCATCGCCTCCGACCCCCTCTTCCAGCAGGTGCTGGTGGTGGGCGAGGGCCGGCCTTATCTCGCGACACTGGCGGTGCTGAACGAGGCCGAATGGGCAAGGCTGGCACAGCGGCTCGGCGTCGATCCGCGCCATAAGGACATTCCGCCGGGCGGCGTCGTGGAGCAAGCGCTTTTGGAGCGCATCGGCGCAAAAATGAGCCGTTTTCCCGGCTACGCGCGGATTCGCCGCGTCGGGACGACCCGCACGCCCTGGGAAAGCGGCGAAGGCCTGCTCACCGCGACCCTGAAAATTCGCCGCACGCTGCTGCTCGAGCGCTTTGCCGGCGAGATCGACAGGCTCTACGCGGGGCATTGAGAGCGATGGTGCGCGCCGTGCGACGCTTCCCCCTGATCATCGGCCATCGCGGCGCCTCGCGGGAGGCCCCGGAAAACACCCTGGCGGCGTTCCGACTCGCCTGGGAAGGAGGCGCCGACGGCATCGAGGCCGATTTCCGCCTCACCGGCGACGGCCGGATCGTCTGCGTGCACGACGCGCGCACCAAGCGGACCGCAAATCGAGACCTTGCGGTGGCCCACACCACGCTGGGCGAATTGCGCCAACTGGACGCAGGCGGCTGGAAAGGCGAGCGCTGGCGCGGGGAAAAGATTCCCACCCTGACGGAAGTGCTGGATATCTCTCCGCCGGGTAAGCGTTTGTTTCTGGAGATCAAAAGCGGAGCGGAGATCCTCCCGCCCTTGATGCGGGAGCTTGCCGGGCGGGAAGCGGCGCGAGAAGGCGTCACCCTCCTGTCCTTCAGCGCGCCCCTGGTCGCCGCGTGCAAAGAGCGGTTGCCGGAAATCCAGACTTGCTGGCTGACCGACTACCGCCGCTCGCGGTCCAGCGGGAAGCTACGGCCGACAGGGGAAGAAATTCTCGCAACCCTGGCGCGTTTAGGCGCCGACGGCCTGGCCAGCCGCGCCCATCGGGCGCTCGACGCGGACCTGGTGGACGCTCTGCGGGAAGCCGGGCTATCCGTGCACGTCTGGACGGTAGACGCCCTTGTGCGGGCGCGGCACTTCGCCGCGCTGGGAGTCGACAGCATCATGACCAACCGCCCCGGCTGGCTAAAGACCCATCTGGCGTCACATGAACCGTACTGAGTTACTGGAGCGGCTGGACGATCCCCGCCCCTGGGACATCCTGGTCATCGGCGGCGGAGCGACGGGCCTTGGGGCGGCGGTGGACGCTGCCGCGCGCGG
>DATDOO010000075.1:0-13858 GCA_035293245.1 Methylococcaceae bacterium | reverse complement strand
AATGATGGCCCCCGGGGCCGTGATGATCTGTGCAACGGCAGCCGCCAGCCCGCACAGGAGATAGAAGGCCAGGAAACGCGGCGCGCCCATGGCATCCTCGACGTTGTCGCCGAAGATCCACAGGAACCACATGTTGCCGACGATGTGCAGCCAGCCGCCGTGCAGGAACATGTGGTAGAGCAAGGTCATGGCCGAGGTCCCTTCCAGGCTGCACGACAGGTTGGGGCCGAGCTCGATGCTGGCGCCCAGCGGTGCGGTTCCCAGGAGTTCGCCCGGAATCAGACCATACAGACATAGGGACCGCGCCAGAGGCATGTCGCTGCCCATGCCTTGCACGAAGACCCAGGCCGCGATATTCAGGCCGAGGATGACCATCATCGCCACGGCAGGGCGAACGGTGGGATTTTCATCGTAAAGCGGAAACATGGCGCTCTCCCGGGTTGCTTAGCGAAACCTCCGTTGCATATTACTCTTGCCGGGGCGATTCATCGTAGCCGGTGGCCTCTCAGAGCGGCTTTTGCGCCCGGAAAATGCAGTAGCGCACCATGCCTTCGTTGAACAGCTTCCACTGCGCCAGCGCCACCTTGAAATTGGCGGTCTGCGCCTTCTTGCGCAGACCCAGCCGATGCATGGCCACCTGCATGGGATAAGTCCACAGCGCGGTGAGATACATGCGCCGCGAGGAGGGTAGGGTTTCCTTGGTGGCCTCGGTGATGTGCACTTCGCGGAAGCCGCATTCCTCCATGCCGGACTGGAACTCGTCCACCGAGGACAGATTAGGCACCGCCCAGCCGTTCAGGCAGTCCATCACCGCCTGCCATTCCGCGTCGTCGAACTCGCGCTTGACCACGTAGCCGTCGCAGGCGATCAGCGTCCCGCCGGGCTTGAGCACTCGATAGGCCTCGCGGAAGAAGTCGCGTTTGTCCGTCGTATAGCAACTGCTTTCCACCGCCCAAACCACGTCGAAGGAGGCATCGGGAAAAGTGGTGGCGAGGAAATCCATGCGGTGGAATTCGGTTTTGTCGGCCACGCCGTGGCTCTGGGCGTGGCGCTGGGCATGTCGAACCTGTTGCTCGCTCACCGTGACGCCGGTCGCGTGGCAGCCGACATGTTTCGCCAGCCAGATGGAACTGCCGCCGATGCCGCAACCGGCATCCAGAACCCGATCTTCCGGCTTGATGCCGGCAATCGCCGCCATGATGCGGTTTTTGTTCAGCAGGGCCTGGCTGTGGGTCTTGATGCCGGGCTCCCAATAGCCGTAGTGCAGCGCCAGGTTCTCGTTGTCGAACCAGGCGGTGCGGTAATCCCAGTAGCAATCGTCGTAGTGCCTGGCCGTGTCGACGCGGATTTCCTCGGCGGTAAATTCGGCGCCGTGGCGCAAGGTGTCGGTGCGGTAGTCTTTGTTGGGTTCCAGATAGTGCATGGCTTAACGCGAAAGTCGCAGCAACTTTGTCCCCCTCTCCCTGTGGGAGAGGGTCGGGGTGAGGGAAGCGCTAACGAAAAAAGGCCGGATGACCGGCCTTTTTTCAAAATCAACAGCGGATACGGCTCAGGCTGCTTTCGCGCCCAAGACCAGCGCCTTGACCTTGGCGTTCAGCCGGCTCTTGTGCCGCGCGGCCTTGTTCCTGTGGATCAGGCCCTTGTTGACCGCCGAGTCGATGACCGGCTGCGCTTCACGGTAGGCCGCGGTAGCCTTTTCCGGGTCGCCGCTTTCCACGGCGAGGATGACCTTCTTGATAAAGGTGCGCAGGCGGCTGCGTTGCGCGGCGTTGAGCGCGCGGTGCTTCTCGGACTGGATCGCGCGTTTTTTGGCGGATTTGATGTTGGCCAAGTTCGTCCCCTAAAACCTTGAGCGGAATATTTTTGAACGGCGTATTTTGCTGTGGGTTCCAGCCGGTGTCAATGCCGATTTTTCGGAAACCGGACGGGGCGATTATACTTTCCCGCTTTGCACGCACTGCGGAACGGGAGCCTGAGCTGAGCAGACAATTACTGAAGTCCACCGCCGTGGTCAGCGGCATGACGCTGATTTCCCGCATCCTGGGCTTCGTCCGCGACATGGTGGTGGCGCATGCATTCGGCGCCGGCGCCGCCAGCGACGCGTTTTTCGTCGCCTTCCGCATTCCCAATTTCCTGCGCCGCCTGTTCGCGGAAGGGGCGTTTTCCCAGGCCTTCGTGCCGGTGCTGTCCGACTACAAGGAAAACAACAGCCACGCTGATCTGAAAGGCTTTCTCGACCGCACGGGGGGCAGCCTGGCGGTGGTGCTGATGATGGTGACCGCACTGGGGATGATTGCTGCGCCGCTGGTGATCTGGCTGTTTGCGCCGGGTTTCGCGCGCGGCGGAGAGAAGTACGAACTCGCGGTGGAGATGCTGCGCATCACTTTCCCTTACCTGTTCTTCATTTCCCTCACCGCCTTTGCCAGCGGCATCCTCAACACCTTCGGCCGCTTCGCCATCCCGGCCTTGACGCCGGCGTTCCTCAACCTGTGCATGATCGCCGCCGCCCTGTGGCTGGCGCCGGTCATGGATGTGCCGATCCTGGCTCTGGCCTGGGGCGTGTGCGCGGCGGGGCTGGTGCAGTTCCTGTTCCAGGCGCCTTCCCTGTGGCGCATCGGCGCTTTGCCGCGCCTGCGCTGGGGTTTCCACGACCCCGGCGTCATGCGGGTCATGCGCCTGATGGGGCCGGCGCTGTTCGGGGTTTCCGTGACGCAGGTGAACCTGCTCGTATCCACCATCCTGGCGTCCTTTCTGGCCACCGGCAGCGTGTCGTGGCTGTACTACTCGGACCGCCTGATGGAATTTCCGGTGGGCATGTTCGGGGTGGCGCTGGGCACGGTGGTGCTGCCGGTGTTGTCCCGCAGCCACGCGGGCGGCAAGCCGGAAGCGTTCTCCAACTCCCTGGACTGGGCTTTGCGCTGGGTGTTGCTCATCGGCATGCCGGCGTCGGTGGGCCTCGCTTTGCTGGCCGAGCCGCTTTTGTCGGCGCTGTTCGAATACCGCGAATTCACTGCCAGCGACGTCCATATGGCCGGCCAGAGCCTGATGGCTTACACGGTGGGAATGCTCGGCTTCCTGGCGGTGAAAGTGCTGGTGCCGGGATTTTCCTCCCGCCAGGACACCAGGACGCCGGTGCGCTACGGCATGTGGTCGGTAGCGGCCAATATCGTTCTCAATGTATCCCTGGCGCCTCTGCTGGCCCACGTGGGCCTGGCTCTGTCCACCGCGCTGGCGGCGCTGATCAACGCCGGCCTGCTGTTGCAGGGCTTGCTGAAGCGGGGCGTGTATCGACCCCTGCCGGGCTGGGGCGTTTTCCTGAGCCGGGTGCTGCTGGCCAACCTGGCCATGGCCCTGTTTCTGTTTCTCATGGCCGACATGGCCCAGTGGGCGGAATGGCGGAAACTGGAACGCGTCTGGCGTCTGGCGTTCTGGGTGGCAGGGGGCGCGGGTGCCTACCTCCTCTGCCTGATCCTTTCCGGCCTGGCGCCGCGTCACGTCCTGCGCCGGGAAAGCGCATAGTCCCGCTGCATCGGACTGTTAAACTTCAATTTTTTCCTTACACCGCCATGCACATCGCCCGGGGACTCGCCAATCTGCCGCCGCTGCCACGGGGCAGCGTCGTCACCATCGGCACCTTCGACGGCGTCCACCTCGGCCATCATCACCTCATCCGGCGCCTGGCCGCCAAGGGGCAGGAACTGGACGCGCCGGTGGTGGTGGCGCTGTTCGAACCGCAACCCCGGGAATACTTCCAGCCCGGCCAGGCCCCGGCGCGGCTGTTCCGGCTGAGGGAAAAGATGGTGCAGTTGCGGGAATTGCCGGTGGACGTCGTCCTGCTGTTGCGCTTCGACCGCGCTTTCGCCGAGCAGCCCGCCGCCGAATTCATCCGCCGGGTGTTGATCGAAGGACTCAGGGCGCGCTACCTGGTGGTCGGCGACGACTTCCGCTTCGGCAAAGGACGCGAAGGCGACTTCGCCCTGCTGCGCAAAACCGGCGTGCTGGCCGGCTTCGAGGTGAGCGACACCCCCACCCTGACCCTGCATGGGCGGCGCATCAGCAGCACCTGGGTGCGCGAATTGCTGGAAGCGGGCGACTGCGCCGGGGCGCGCCAGTTGCTGGGCCGTCCCTACGCGGTGTGCGGCCGGGTGGTGCACGGGGACAAAAAAGGGCGGCGACTGGGTTTCCCGACCGCCAACATTGATCTCAAGCGCCGGAACGTGCCGCTCAGCGGCGTGTTTGCCGTGACCATGCGTCAGGCAGACCGCTGGCAGCGCGCCGGCGTGGCCAACGTGGGCGTCCGTCCTACGGTCGACGGCAGGGGTCAGGTCTGGCTGGAGGTTCATCTGTTCGATTTCGACGGCGACCTTTACCAGCAAACGGTCGAAGTCCAATTCCACGCCAAGCTGCGCGACGAGCGACGCTTCGCTTCCCTGGAAGCCCTGCAAACCCAGATCGTGAAGGACGCCGCCGCAGCGCGCAGCGTGCTGGAACGGATGGGTTTTTTCTCCAATAACGCCTTCCACCCATGAACTTCATCAG
Source organism: Methylococcaceae bacterium (assembly GCA_035293245.1). GTDB lineage: Bacteria > Pseudomonadota > Gammaproteobacteria > Methylococcales > Methylococcaceae > DATDOO01. The sequence goes on along the minus strand of DATDOO010000075.1, from coordinate 9,319 downwards.
CATCCGCGGCGCCCGCACCCACAATCTCAAGAACATCGACCTGGATTTGCCGCGCGACAAGCTGATCGTCATCACCGGCTTGTCGGGGTCGGGCAAGTCTTCGCTGGCCTTCGACACCCTGTACGCCGAGGGGCAGCGGCGCTACGTGGAATCGCTCTCCGCCTATGCGCGGCAGTTCCTGTCCATGATGGAAAAGCCGGACGTGGACCACATCGAAGGCCTGTCGCCGGCCATTTCCATCGAGCAGAAGTCCACCTCCCACAATCCGCGCTCCACGGTGGGCACCATCACCGAAATTCACGACTACCTGCGCCTGCTGTTCGCCCGCGCCGGCACGCCGCGCTGCCCGGAACACGCCACGCCCCTGGAAGCGCAGACCGTCAGCCAGATGGTGGACCATCTGCTCACCCAGCCCGAGGAATCGCGCTGGATGCTGCTCGCCCCGCTCATTTCCGGGCGCAAGGGCGAGCACGCCCACGTGCTGGAAGACTTGCGCGGCCAGGGCTTTTTGCGGGTGCGCCTCGACGGCCGGTTGTACGAAATCGACGAGGCGCCCGACCTGGACGCCAAGAAAAAGCACACCATCGAGGCGGTGGTGGACCGCTTCAAGATTCGCCCCGATCTGGCCACCCGCCTGGCGGAATCCTTCGAGACCGCCCTGCGCCTCGGCGACGGCCTCGCCCTGGCCGCCTCCATGGACGAGGGCGGGCCGGGCGAGATCATTTACTCCAACAAATACGCCTGCCCCCACTGCGGCTACGCGCTGAGCGAGCTGGAGCCGCGCATCTTTTCCTTCAACAACCCCAAGGGCGCCTGCCCCAAGTGCGACGGCCTGGGGGTGAAGCAGTTTTTCGATCCGGAACGCATCGTCCACGACGCCGAATTGAGCCTGGCGGGCGGGGCGATCCGCGGCTGGGACCGGCGCAACGCCTATTACTACGGCCTGATCCTGTCCCTGGCCCAGCACTACGATTTCGACCCGGAAACGCCGTTCCACCGCCTGCCGGAACGCATCCGCGACATCCTGTTCCACGGCAGCGGCAAGGACGCCGTCGAGTTCCGCCTGTTGATGCCCAGCGGCCACACCCAGCGGCGCAGCCACCCGTTCGAGGGCGTCATCCCCATCATGGAGCGGCGCTACCGGGAGAGCGACTCGGCCCTGGTGCGCGAGGAACTGGCCAAATACCTGTCCAGCAAACCCTGCCCCGACTGCGCCGGCACCCGATTAAACCGTGCCGCGCGCCACGTGTTCGTGGCGGAGCGCAACCTGCCGGAGATTTCCGCCCTGCCCATCCGCCGCGCGGTGGAGTTTTTCGAGGATTTGAACCTGCCGGGAAGACGCGGCGAAGTGGCCGCCAAGGTGGTCAAGGAAATCAAGGAGCGTTTGCAATTCCTGGTCAACGTGGGCCTGGATTACCTGACCCTGGACCGCAGCGCCGACACCCTCTCCGGCGGCGAAGCGCAGCGCATCCGCCTGGCCAGCCAGATCGGCGCCGGGCTGGTGGGGGTCATGTACGTGCTGGACGAGCCGTCCATCGGCCTGCATCAGCGCGACAACCAGCGCCTGCTGGACACCCTCGTCCACCTGCGCAACCTGGGCAATACGGTGATCGTGGTGGAGCACGACGAGGACGCCATCCGCGCAGCGGATCATGTGGTGGACATCGGCCCCGGCGCCGGCGTGCACGGCGGAGAGATCGTCGCCCAGGGCACGCCGGCGGACATCCTCGCCCATCCCGACTCCGTCACCGGCCAGTATTTATCGCGGCGGCTGCGCATTACAGCCGGCCCAGAACTGCCCCTGCTGCCCAACCCCAAAAAAATGCTCACCGTGCGCCAGGCGCGCGGCAATAACCTCAAGCGCGTGGACGCCGCCTTTCCGGTGGGCCTTCTGACCTGCATCACCGGCGTATCCGGCTCGGGCAAGTCCACCTTGGTCAACGACACCCTCTACCGCGTCGCCGCGCGCCAGCTCAACGGCGCGGCCACCGATCCGGCCACCTGCGACGGCGTGGACGGCCTGGAGCACTTCGACAAGGTGGTGGACATCGACCAGACCCCCATCGGTCGCACCCCCCGCTCCAACCCGGCCACCTACACCGGGCTGTTCACCCTGGTGCGCGACCTGTTCGCCGGCGTGCCGGAAGCGCGCTCGCGGGGCTACGGGCCGGGACGCTTCAGCTTCAACGTCAAGGGCGGGCGCTGCGAGGCCTGCCACGGCGATGGCGTCATCAAGGTGGAAATGCACTTCCTGCCCGACATCTACGTCCATTGCGACGTGTGCAAGGGCAAGCGCTACAACCGCGAGACCCTGGAAATCCGCTACAAGGGCAAGACCATCCACGACGTGCTGGCCATGACCGTGGAGGAAGCCGGCGTCTTTTACGCCGCCGTGCCGCCGCTGGCGCGCAAGCTCCAGACTTTGACCGACGTAGGGCTTTCCTACCTAACGTTGGGCCAGAACGCCGTGACCCTCTCCGGCGGCGAGGCGCAGCGCGTCAAGCTGGCCAAGGAACTGTCGCGGCGAGACACCGGCGACACCCTCTACATCCTCGACGAGCCCACCACCGGCCTGCATTTCCACGACATCCAGCAACTGCTCAACGTGCTGCACCAACTGCGCGACCACGGCAACACGGTGATCGTCATCGAGCACAACCTGGACGTGGTCAAGACCGCCGACTGGGTGGTGGACCTGGGTCCGGAAGGCGGCGAGGGCGGCGGCCGCATCCTCGCCGAAGGCGCGCCGGAAGACATCGCCCGCCATCCGACGTCGCATACGGGGCGATATTTGGCGGAATTGTTGGAGCGGGACAGGCGTGGGTGAGGCCGGTTTGGTTGGGGCGAGTCGGCGAACCCCAACATAACCCTCGTCGGGACGTTTATGATTCTTTTCAAGAAAGAGACAATCGGAGCGAAGGCGAATCGCATATTTTGGCTTCTGGTTGGTGTTACAGGAACCCTGGCCGGACTTGACGAACTACTCACTGAAGGTGTCGGGTCAGTCATTCCATGGATCACATTTCTTATCGGCGTCTCTGTAACCCTGTGTGGCGCTGTTTGGTCCACAGGACATGCTGAAGGGAATTCAACTATGACTTCTCAGCCAGCGTAGCCCGGAGGCCCCGTTGAGGGGCGTCCGGGACAGGCGTCGATCGAAGCCAAGGACAGTGGGGGCGGGCTTCTTCCTACAGCTATTTTTTCCGCAAACGCCACTGGGCAAGCGAAGGCCGTTCCCGGACGCGCTGTCGCGCCTCCGGGCTACGGTTGTCAACACCCCGGCGGATCGGCCGTATCGGGCAACTGGCAATCCCGGTGCCGCACCAGGACTTGGCAGGGGTCGTCGCGGAAGCGTTCGGCCAGTTTTTCCACCAGGTAGACGGAGCGGTGCTGGCCGCCGGTGCAGCCGACGGCGACGGTGAGGTAGCTACGGTTTTCCGCCCGGAAGCGGGGAATCCAGCGCGCCAGGAAGGCGTGCACATCGTCCGTGAAAGCGAGGGCTTCGGCGCTGTGTTCCAGGAATTCGACCACCGCCCGGTCGCGGCCGCTCAGTTCGCGCAGGGACAGTTCCCAGTACGGGTTGGGCAGGCAGCGGGCGTCGAAGACGAAATCCGCGTCCAGCGGCGCGCCGTGCTTGTAGCCGAAGGACTGGAAGAACAGCGACAGGCTGTCGCCGGGCCGCGCGCCGACGCGGGCGCGCACCAGGCCGCGCAACTGGTGCATGTTGGTGCGGGTGGTGTCGATGACCAGGTCGGCGCGGCGGGCGACTGGTTCGAGCAGGCTGCGCTCCCATTCGATGGCTTCCGACAGGGAGTGGGCGCGGTCGGTGAGAGGGTGTTTGCGGCGGGTTTCGCTGTAGCGCTTGATGAGCGTCTCCTGCTCCGCCTGCAGGAAGAGGATTTCGCATTGGATGCCCAGCGCCTTGATCTGGCCGAGGCTGGCGGCGAACTGGTCGAGGTTGTTGCTGCGGTTGCGCGCGTCGATGCTGATGGCGGTGTTGCGGTAAATGTCCGGGCTGTCCTGGGCGATACGCCGGGCGAAGGATTCGAGCAGCGCCACCGGCAGGTTGTCGATGCAGTAATAGCCGCAGTCTTCCAGCGTGGCCAGGGCGATGCTCTTGCCCGAACCGGAAAGGCCGCTGACGATGATCAGGCGCATTTGGGAGTTAGAAGGTTCGTTTGCGCTCGCTCGAAGAAGCGATGTTCAGCGCTTCCCGGTACTTGGCGACGGTGCGGCGCGCCACGTTGATGCCGCGCTTGACGAGGATTTCCGCGAGTTTCAGATCGCTCAGGGGTTTGCCGGCGTCTTCCTTGTCGATCAACTCGCGTATCTGCGCCTTGATGGCCACGGCGGAGCACTCGCCGCCGCCGTCGGTGGAGACGTGGCTGGAGAAGAAGTACTTGAATTCGTAAATGCCGTTGGGCGTGTGCATGTACTTCTGGGTGGTGACGCGCGAGATGGTGGACTCGTGCATCTCCACCGCCTCGGCGATGTCGCGCAGCACCAGGGGCTTCATGGCGATTTCGCCATATTCCAGAAAATTGCGCTGCCGCTCGACGATGGCCTGCGCCACCTTGAGCAGGGTTTCGTTGCGGCTTTGCAGGCTCTTGATGAACCAGCGCGCTTCCTGGAGGTGGTTGCGCAGGGTCTGGTTGGTGGGGCTGTCGTCGGCGCGGCGCACCAGGCCGGAATAATAGGGGTTGACCCGCAGCCTGGGCGCGATGTCCGGGTTGAGGCTGACCGTCCAGCGGCCGGAGAGCTTTTTCACGAACACGTCCGGCACCACGTACTGGGTTTCCTCCTGGGCAAAGCCGCGCCCCGGATGGGGCCTGAGCGAGCGGATGAGGCGAATGACGGCGCTTAACGCCTCGTCGTCCAGTTGCAACAGCCGCTTGAGGCGGTTCATGTCGTTCTTCGCCAGGCAATCCAGGTGCTGGCCGACCAGGGCGATGGCCTCGCTTTTCCAGGGGGTGGCGTCGGGCAACTGGGTGAGCTGGATGCGCAGGCAATCGCCCAGGTCGAGGGCGGCGATGCCCGGCGGATCGAAATTCTGCACCCGGTGCAGCACCGCGCGCACCTCGTCCAGTTCCAGGTCTTCGCCGATCTGCCGCTGCAAGCCTTCGTGAATTTCCTCCAGGGACTGGCCCAGGTAGCCGTTGTCGTCGACGCCGTCGACGATGGCCGCGGCGATGGCATGGTCCCGTTCGGTGAAAGGCGTCAGTTCCATCTGCCACACCAGGTGGTCGTGCAGGGTGGCGGCTGCCCCGCGCTGGAAGGAACCGGGGTCTTCGTCGTCCTCGCCGCTGCCGGACGCTGTCCCTAAGGGCGCGCCGTACACATCGTCCCAGGAAACGTCCACCGGCAGTTCGCCGGGAATTTCCTCCGGGGTGTTGTCCGAGCCGGGAACCTCCTGGTAGGCGGTCTCCTCGCGCTGCTGCGGGGCGGCTTCCGCCATGTCGAATTCGCGCTTGTCGGGGGCGGGCTCGCCTTCCGCCGCGCCGTCTTCGTCTCCGGTCTCCAGCATGATGTTGGTGTCCAGCGCCTCCTGGATTTCCTGTTGCAGGTCCAGGGTGGACAGTTGCAGCAGGCGGATGGCCTGCTGCAACTGCGGGGTCATGGTCAGTTGCTGGCCGAGACGAAGCTGGAGGGTCTGTTTCATGAACGGATCAGATCGAGAAGTGTTCGCCCAGATAAACGCGGCGCACGTCCTGATTGGCGATGATGGCGTCCGGCTGGCCCTCGGCGAACACCCGCCCGGCGTTGATGATGTAAGCGCGGTTGCAGATGTGCAGGGTCTCGCGCACGTTGTGCTCGGTGATGAGCACGCCGATGCCGCGTTTGGCGAGATGGGCGACGATGCCCTGGATGTCGATCACGGAGATGGGATCGACGCCGGCGAAGGGCTCGTCCAGCAGGATGAAGCGCGGCTCGGTCGCGAGCGCCCGGGCGATCTCCACCCGCCGCCGCTCGCCGCCGGACAGGCCCATGGCCGGCTGGTTGCGCAGGTGGGTGATGTGGAATTCTTCCAGGAGTTCCTCGTTCAGCAGTTCCCGCTGGTCTTCGTTCAGGTCGGGACGCAGTTGCAGCACGGCGCGCAGGTTGTCGGCCACCGTCAGCTTGCGGAACACCGACGGTTCCTGGGGCAGGTAACCGAGCCCCAGGCGGGCGCGGGCGTGCATGGGCAGGCGGGTGACGTCGTTCCGGTCGATGTGGATGGTGCCGCGATCCGGCTTGACCAGTCCGGCGATCATGTAGAAGGTCGTGGTCTTGCCGGCGCCGTTGGGGCCGAGCAGGCCGACGATCTCGCCGCTGTCGATGCGCACCGACACGCCGTCGACCACGTTGCGCTTGCCGTAGGTCTTGACCAGATCCTGGGTGAAAAGTGTCGCCATTATTCGCCCGCGCCGCCGATCTTGACGTGCACCCGCTTGCTGCCGCTGGACTTCTGCCCCGCCGTGACGATAGCGTTGCGCGTGTCGTATTCGATCAGGTCGCTGGTGTAGGTGTTGCCGCCCTGCACGACCACGGCCTTGCCGATCAGCACCAGGCGGTATTCGTTGGGGTAGTATTCGGCCTTCTGCGAGGTGCTGTTGATGGTGCTGGCGGCGACTTTCTGCGTCTGCTTGATGCGCACCGGGTTGCCGACGGCGATGATCTTGTTCACCTTGCCGCCCTGCAAAAGGACGTTCATCTGGTCGGAATTGACCGTCATGGTGCCCTGCACCGCCTGCACGTTGCCGATGTAGATCGCCTCGCCTTTTTTCTCGTCGTAGGTGGCGCTGTTGGCGTCGATGTAGACCGGATCCTTGGAGTCGCTCTCCAGCGCGGCGGCGCCCAGGGAGACCGCGAAGAGCGCGAGAAGGAGCGGTGTTACAAAGCGTTTGTTTTTATTCATGGATGTCCCTGACTTGAGAGAGTAAGGTGATCTTCATGCCGTCCTTGAAGCTGGCCTGCATCCCGACCCCCCGGGTGTACTGCGGATGGTTGAATATTTCCACCTGTTCGGCGGTTTCGGCGTAGCTCTCCTCCGGCCGGACGGTCACGTTGCGCGAAATGACGCGCAGCGGCGAACGCTCGCCGAAGGCTTCGCGGCTCAGGAATGCGGCCCCGCCGAGAAACACGCTCTCGCCGTCCTCGGAAACCGTGCCGGTCTCGGCGCGGATTTCCCACGGGGGAATATCCTCCCCCTGGTCATTGTGCATCAATAACACCGGCTGTTGCAGGACTGTGCGGTCGTCCTCGGCGTAATGGGTCAGGCCGGCAGCGGTGAGGTGGCTTTTCGGCGCGCCGTCCGGGTAGGTTTCCGAGCGGGTGACGCCGGACGCATGGTAATCCACCCCCGTGTGCTTGGGCCGGGCGATTTCTTCCTCTTCCGGCCCGAGCAGCACGGAGAGCCACCAGGTGAAAAGAGCGATTCCCGTCAGGGTAAGGAAGTAACGTTGCATGGTTCGCTCTCAGTAAAATCCCCGGACGATTCCGTCCAACGCGCCCTTGGCGCGCAAGACAAGATCGCACACCTCGCGGGCCGCGCCGCTGCCACCGGGCTGTTTGGTGACCCAGTGGACGTGCGGCAGGATGGCTTCGTGGGCGTCGGCCACGGCCACCGCCAGCCCCACGCGGCGCAAGAGGGGCAAATCCTGCAGGTCGTCGCCGACGTGGGCGATTTCCTCGTCCTTCAGATTCAGCGTGGCGCACAGCGTCGCCAGCGCCGCCCGCTTGTCCTCCTGGCCCTGGAAGATATGGTTGACCCCCAGCCCTTGCATGCGCTGCTGCACCGACTCCGCCCGCCGCCCGGAAATGATCGCCACTTCCACCCCCGCGTCGCGCAGCAGCTTGATGCCGTGGCCGTCGCGGACGTGGAAGCTCTTGTATTCGCGCCCCGCGGCGTCGAAAAACAGCTTACCGTCGGTCAGGACGCCGTCCACGTCGAAAATGACCAGGCGGATTTTTGCGGCGCGCTGCAGAAGTGCTTGCATGGTCCGATCCTAAACGATTCCCGCGCGCAGCAGGTCGTGCATGTTGAGGGCGCCGACCACCATCCCCGCCCCGTCCACGATGGGCAGCGCGTTGATTTTCTTGTCTTCCATGACGCTCAGCGCCTCTGCCGCGAGCTGTTCGCGGTCCATGGCGGCGCAGTCGCGCGTCATGACCTCCGCCACCCGGGTGGCGTGGATGTCCTGCCGGGCGCCGGCGAACAGGCGGCGCAGGTCGCCGTCGGTGAAGATGCCGCGCAGGCGGAAATTTGCGTCCACCACGGTCGTCATGCCGAGCTTCTTTTCGCTCATCACCAGCACCGCCTCGCTGAGCAGCGCGGTTTCCGGCACGGCGGGGATCGCCTCCCCCACGTGCATGATGTCGTCGATGCGCAGCAGCAAGCGCCGCCCCAGGCTGCCGCTGGGATGGGAGAGGGCGAAGTCGTCCTGGGTAAAGCCGCGCGCTTCCAGCAGGGCGACGGCCAGAGCGTCGCCCATGGCCAGCACCGCCGTGGTGCTGGAGGTGGGCGCCAGGCCGAGGGGACAGGCCTCCTGCTTCACCCCGACGTTGATGTGCACGCTGGCCTGCCGCGCCAGGGTCGAGTCCGGATTGCCGGTCAGGGTGATCAGGACGATGTTGCGGCGCTTGATGTGGGGAAGAATGGTGACGATCTCGCCGGTTTCGCCGGAATTGGACAGGGCCAATACCACATCTTCGGCGGTGATCATGCCCAGGTCGCCGTGGCCCGCCTCGCCCGGATGCACGAAAAACGCCGGACTGCCGGTGCTGGCCAGGGTGGCGGCGATCTTGCTGCCGATATGTCCGGATTTGCCCATTCCCGTGACCACGATCCGCCCCCGGCAGACCAGCATCAGGCGGCAGGCGGCGGCGAAAGCGCTGTCTATGCGCTCCGCCATCGCGGCGACGGCCTCGGCTTCGATGCGGACGACGGCTTGGCCGGAGTGGCACAGTTCCTGGTCGGTGGGGGAGGAAGGCATTCCGGTGAAGGGAGGGCTTATTTATGAAGAAGCAGGAATTATATAGCCTTTGGCCCACCCGAACGCCTGCCCCCATCCGGCCGGGTAACCGCTATGGCTTTTCCTTGAAACGGATGCCGAGCGAATTGAGCTTGCGGTACAGATGGGTGCGCTCCACGCCGACCAGCGCCGCCAGTTTGGCGACGTTGCCGCCGCTGCGTCCCAGATGGTGTTCCAGGTAGGCTTTCTCGAAACTCTCGCGCGCGTCCTTGAGCGGCAGGTCGAAGAAATCGCCCGCCGTGCCGCCGCGCAGGTCGGCGCGGCGGTCGCCGTCCAGGGCGGCCTTGACCTCCTCGATGCCGATATCC
>DATDOO010000074.1:0-4625 GCA_035293245.1 Methylococcaceae bacterium | reverse complement strand
CCTGCCGCTCGCCGCCTGGGTGGCGCGGCGCAAGGGCGACGCGCCCCTGGTGCTGGGCATCAACGGCGCGCAAGGCACCGGCAAATCCACCCTGTGCGAATTCCTCACGCTGATTCTCGAAGAGGGATTCGGCCTGCGCGTCGCCGGTTTTTCCATCGACGACATTTACAAAACCCGCGTGGAACGCCAGATCCTGGCGCGTAGCGTGCACCCCCTGCTCCTCACGCGCGGCGTGCCGGGCACCCATGACGTGGCTCTGGGTGTGGATACCCTGAACCGGCTGCGCCAGGCACGGTCAGGCGAAACCGTGGCGATCCCCGCTTTCGACAAGGCGCAGGACGACCGCAAACCCGAAGCGTCGTGGTCGCAAGTCGCCGGTCCCATCGGCGTGATCATATTCGAAGGCTGGTGCGTGGGCGCGAAGCCCCAGCCCGAGGTGGCGCTGAATCAGCCGATCAACGCGCTGGAAGCCGACGAAGACCCCGACGGGGCGTGGCGCCGCTACGTCAACGACCGGCTCAAGGACGAGTACGCGACGCTGTTTCGCCGGATCGACGCCCTGATCATGCTGAAAGCGCCTAACATGGACAAAGTGTTCGAATGGCGCGGACTGCAGGAAGAAAAACTCGCCGCCCGAGAGGGCAAGGCGCAGCCCCATCGCCTCATGGACGCCGCCGGCATCCGCCGTTTCGTCGAACACTACGAACGCATCACCCGCCATATGCTGGACGAAATGCCCGAACGCGCTGATGTAACGCTGTTCGTGGACGACCATCACCAGATAGGCAAAATACAATTGAAACTTACCGCCGGACCCATTCCCCATGCAATTCCGTGACGCCCTGTTCGCCCTGCCCCAGTACATCCTGCCGCACCACGCCCTGTCGCGGCTGATCGGCTACCTCACCCGCTGCACCCAGCCGGCGGTCAAGGACTTCCTCATCCGCCGCTTCATCCCGCGGTTCGGGGTGAACATGGCGGAAGCGCTGGAAGAAAATCCGGCCAATTACGCGTCTTTCAACGACTTCTTCACCCGCAAGCTCAAGCCGGACGCGCGGCCCCTGGCCAGCGAGAACGACGCGGTGCTGTGCCCGGCGGACGGGGTGCTCAGCCGGTTCGGCAGCATAACCGAGGGCCGATTGATTCAGGCCAAGGGCCGCGACTACCGTCTTGTGGAATTGCTGGGCGGCGACGAGGAACTGGCGCAGGGATTCGACGGCGGCGCCTTCGCCACCGTGTACCTTTCGCCCCGCGACTACCACCGCCTGCACATGCCCCTGGCCGGCACCTTGCGCGAGACCATCCACGTCCCCGGACGCCTGTTCAGCGTCAACCGCGCCACCACCTCGGTGATTCCCAACCTGTTCGCCCGCAACGAACGGGTGATCGCCCTGTTCGACACCGACGCAGGACCCATGGCGCTGATTCTGGTGGGGGCCATTTTCGTCGCCAGCATCGAAACGGTGTGGGACGGCCTGGTCACCCCGCCCACCGTGCACGAAATCCGTCGCTGGCACTTTCCGCGGCCCGTCCACCTGGAACGGGGCGCGGAAATGGGCCATTTCAACATGGGTTCCACCATCATCGCCCTGTTCGCCCCCGGCGCGCTGGGATGGGATAGCGCATTGGCGTGCGGCAAGTCGGTGCGCATGGGCGAAAAGCTGGGCCACTCCCTCGAAGGATGAAGGGAACTTGCCATTTCGACGGAGGGCTTCTATAAGGTTGGAGCATCTCCTCGGTCATTCTGGCGGCGGCGATGATCGGTCCGGTCGGTAGCGCATCCCCTTCTCTTTCCCCGCGTCTGTCGGGAACACCTTCCGCACGCGCTTCGCCGGCGGATGAGACCGCTCAGGCCGGCGAAAAGAACGACAAGACCGCCGATCCCGATGCCCCACGCTCCGCCGACGGCAATACCCTGAGCGAACAGGACCGGCAAGTCGTCGAGAACCTCAAGACCCGCGACCGCGAAGTCCGCGCCCACGAAGCCGCGCATCTCGCCGCCGCTGCCGGCCTGGCGCTTGGCGGCGCAAGCTATTCTTACACCCGTGGCCCGGACGGGCGCGCCTATGCCACCGGTGGCGAGGTGAGCATCGATGTCTCCCCGGTTCCGGATAACCCGGAAGCAACCGCCGCCAAAGCGCAGCAAATCCATCGGGCTGCCCTGGCCCCCGCCCATCCGTCGGGCCAGGATCGCGCCGTCGCCGCGGCCGCAGCACAGATGGAGGCCGAGGCTCGGCAGGAAATACTCAGCCTCGTGTCCTACAGCGAAAGCAACCTTTCCGAGCGCCGGGGACGCTTGCTCGATCGGCTTGCCTGAGGCCAACACGCTTCCTTTTTGGGTATACTGGCCGTTGTTTCATCAACCCAATTTTGAGGAAATCCCCCCATGAAACGTTGCTCCTTTGTCCTGCTCACCGCCGCACTGGGTTTCGCTTGCGCCAGTGCCCAGGCCGAAGACACCTATCTGGCCCGCTCCAGCGGCAAATTCGGCTCCGGCGTCCTCAATGCCGCGACCGGCTGGACGGAAATCCCCAAGACCATGTACACCACCTCGCAAACGGAAGGCCCCGTCGGCCTGCCGCTGGGCTTTTTCAAGGGCGTGTTCCACACCCTGGGACGCACCATGATCGGCGTCATGGACATGACCACGTTTTTCATTCCCACCAAGCCGATGATGACGCCGGGCCTGATCTGGGAAGGCATGGACAAGGAAACCACCTACAACACCAACTGGGAACTGCACCAAACCAAGTGATCGCCCGCCTGATTTTGGTTCCCTGCGGACACGGATGAAACTGCTGGCCGTGGAAAGCGCGACGGACGCTTGCTCCGCCGCGCTTTGGCTGGACGGGGAAGTGCTGGAGCGTTACGCGGTCGAGCCGCGCCGGCACAGCACGCTGCTCCTCCCCATGCTGGATGAGCTCCTGGCGGAAGCCGGCCTGGAACTGAATCAATTGGACGGGCTGAGTTTCGGCCGCGGCCCCGGCTCCTTCACCGGCGTGCGCATCGCCACGGGCGTCATTCAAGGCATCGCCCTCGCCGCCGACCTGCCGGTGGCTCCCGTTTCCACCCTGGCCGCCCTCGCCTTGCAAGCCTTCGACGCAACCGACGCCTCCTGGGCCTTCGCGGGTCTGGACGCGCGGATGGACGAAGTTTACTGGGGCGTTTACCGCCGCGATCCGGCGGGAGGCGTGCATCTCTGGAACTGCGAAAGCGTCGGCCCAGCGGCGGCGGTGGCGTTTCCGGAAAACGCGGCCGGCGTCGGAGTCGGCAGCGCCTGGGATCAATACCACGCCATCCTTGCCGGCCGCCTGGACGCAAGCGTGCCCTGGCTGCCCGGATGCCAGCCCCGCGCCGGGCACATCGCCCGCCTGGCGGCGCTGGACCTGCAAAGCGGCCTCGGCGTTGCGGCGGAAAATGCTTTGCCGGTCTATCTGCGCGACACGGTGGTCAAGAAACCGGCTCTCCGCCCCGCCAACCCCGCTCCCTGCTAAAATAGCATTCCGTTTTCCATTACGACTCGATCGATGCCCCGCAAGCTTTTCATCCAGACCTACGGCTGTCAGATGAACGAGTACGATTCGGCGAAGATGCGCGATCTGCTCAAAAAGTCCCATGATCTCGTCCTGACGGACAATCCCGCAGAAGCCGACGTATTACTGCTCAACACCTGTTCGGTACGGGAGAAGGCCCAGGAAAAAGTCTTTTCCGAACTGGGCCGCTGGCGGGCCTTGAAGAAAAAGCGCCCCGAAGTGGTCATCGGCGTGGGCGGCTGCGTGGCCAGCCAGGAAGGCGCGGCTTTGCGCGAACGCGCGCCTTACGTGGACATGGTGTTCGGCCCGCAAACGCTGCACCGCCTGCCGGAGTTTCTCGAAGAAATCCGCACCCGCCATACCCCCGTCGTCGACGTCTCCTTTCCGGAAATCGAAAAATTCGACTGCCTGCCGGAACCCCGCGCCGAAGGCCCGAAAGCCTTCGTCTCCATCATGGAAGGCTGCGGCAAGTACTGCACCTACTGCGTGGTTCCCTACACCCGCGGCGAGGAAATCAGCCGGCCGCTGCAGGATGTGCTCGCCGAAGTCGCGGCATTGGCCCGCCAGGGCGTGCGCGAGGTGAACCTGCTGGGACAGAACGTCAACGCGTACCGGGGGCCGGCTGCGGACGGCGACGAGGCCGATCTCGCCGTGCTCTTGCACCAGGTCTCCGCCGTGCCCGGCATCGAGCGCATCCGTTTCACCACGTCCCACCCGCTGGAATTCAGCGACGCGTTGATCGACGCCTACCGGGAATTGCCCAAGCTGGTCAGCCACCTGCACCTGCCGGTGCAAAGCGGCAGTGACCGGATTCTCGCCGCCATGAAACGGGGTTACGGCCGCGACGACTACCTGGAAATCGTCCGCAAGCTGCGCGAAGCGCGCCCCGACATCAGCCTGTCGTCCGACTTCATCGTCGGCTTTCCGGGCGAGACGGCGGAGGATTTCCAGGACACCCTGGATTTGATCAAGGAAATCGGCTTCGACCTGTCCTTCAGCTTCGTCTACAGCGCGCGGCCCGGCACGCCGGCGGCGGAACTGGCCGACGACACGCCGGAGGCGGTCAAGAAGGAACGGCTGGCCGGCCTGCAA
>DATDOO010000073.1:0-21525 GCA_035293245.1 Methylococcaceae bacterium | reverse complement strand
ACGGGCGGGCCGTTCGGCGCCGCGGTGTTCGAGATGGACAGCCACCGGCTCGTCGCCGTGGGCGTCAACATCGTGGAGCAATCCTTGTGGTCGGGCGGACACGCCGAAATGGTCGCCCTGGCCCTTGCGCAGCAGAAACTGCGCACTTACGACCTGGGCGGGGCGGATATGCCCGCCCACGAACTGGTCAGCAGCACCGAACCGTGCGTCATGTGCCTGGGTGCGACGCTGTGGAGCGGCGTGCGGCGGCTGGTGTGCGGCGCGCGCGACGCGGATGCCCGCGCCATCGGTTTCGACGAAGGACCGAAACCGCAGGACTGGGCGGCAGAACTCGAAGCGCGCGGCGTCCAGGTGGTCCGCGACGTGCTGCGCCCGGAAGCCAAGGCGGTTCTGGATCTCTACGCCCAACGCGGCGGCACCATCTATAACGGGCGGCGCGGCGATGAAGCGCTTGCCCGCGCCTAAATCCCCGGCGCGGCAACGATCCGTAAAAGGAGTTGAGCTTTGGCCGTCGTGAAAACGATCCGGCTCAATCCTGAAGACATCCACGTCGGCAGCCCGCTGCCGTGGCCGATTTACGGCGAGAATCGCTGCCTGCTGCTGCGGCAGGGGGAGATCGTCACCTCCGAGCGGCAACTGGCCCTTCTGGTGGAGCGGGGATTGTTCCGCAGATTGAGCCTGGAGGAAGACGCCGAACCGGAAACCGCGAAGCGCATCCGGAAGAATCCTTTCATCGCCAAACAGGCATGCGCGGATCGTTTGCAACTGTTGCTGCGCGATCTGGCGGACGGCGTCGCGGCAAACGCGCTGCAACGCACCCATGAAATCGCCACCATGATCCGTGCCCTGTGCGAACTGGATGCCGATGCAATCCTGGCCGCGGTGCACCTGTCCCGCGATTTCGACTACGCCACCCTGCACCCCATCCACACCGCCATTCTCTGCGACCTGCTGGCAGTGCGTCTGGCGCTGCCGGACGAGCAGCGGCAATCCCTGATCGCGGCCGCCCTGACCATGAACGTGGGCATGCTCGACCTGCAAAACCAGCTTTTCGAACAGGCCGAACCTTTGACGGCCGAGCAGAGCCGGGCAATCCAGCAGCATTCCCATGTGGGCGTCGAACTTCTGTCCGCGGCGGGTATCGACGATGACGTCTGGCTCGACATCGTGTTGCAGCATCACGAGCGCATCGACGGTGGCGGCTATCCGAACGCCCTGACCGCCGAATCCATACGTCACAAGGCCCGGATTCTGGCCCTGGCGGACATCTATTCCGCCCTGGTCACCCCGCGCAGGCACAGAAAACCCATCCTCGCCAAGGACGCCCTGAAGACCATTTTTCTTGGCCGCGGCAAGGAAGTGGATGAGGAACTGGCCGGCCATTTCATCCGCGAAACCGGCATCTTCCCGCCCGGCGCCTTCGTGCGCCTGGCCAACGGGGAAATCGCGGTGGTCGCGCGCCGGGCCATCGTCAACCAAAGCCGGGACTCCACCGCGCCCATCGTTTACAGCGTGATCAGCCCGCGCGGCGGGCGCTACGAGAGCCCCATCTGCCGGGACTGCAACAACGAGGTCTTCAAGATCGAAAACATCTGCCCGGCCGAACTCGACATGCATCCGGTGGTCGAAAAAATCTGGATGACGTAGCCGCCCAAGCCCCGCTTCTACCTGTCCGGCTTGGAAATTGCCGTCCGGAGCGTGAGGATGCAGGCGGTTCGTTGTCAAACATATCGGCACTACTGAAAATGCCCCGAAGCCCGCGGGAGCGCCTTGGCCCGTCGTGCATTCGCATACGCAACCAAAGGCACGCCCCATGAAAACCAGGATTCCGCCCGGCATTCCTCGCCCGCTTCTGGCCTTGCTGCCGCCGCTGGCCGCGTGCTTCCTGCAATGGCAGTTCTGGGCTGTGATCCGGCCTTCGGCCTGGCTTCTCTTCTACCCGGCCGTCTTTTGCAGTTCCTGGATCGGCGGCCCGTTCGCCGGATTGATCGCCACGGTCCTTTCCACGGCGCTGGCCTGGTGGTTCTTCATCCCGCCGGAATACGGGTTCTCGAAGGCCGATCCGGAAAGCATTGTTTCGGCGGCCGTATTCGTGGGCATGGGCATTTTGTTCAGCCACGGTCACGCCCGCCTGCGCCAGGCGACGCAGCAAGCCGCCGAGTCACGGGAGGCGGCGCATGACGCCAACGACCGGCTGCAAGTGGCCGCGCTGGAAGCGGCGCGCAGGGCGCTGCACAGCGTCCAGGCCCTTCCGCTCCATTCGGCGCCGCTCGACCTGTTTCCGCAACCGGCCGTCGCCACCGAGGTCGCCCCCCTCACCCTGGTGGTGGAAGACAACCCGGACATGAACGCCATCCTCGCCGAAGCCTTGGGCCGGCGGTATCGCGTCGTCACCGCCTTCGACGGGCAGGAGGGATTGGCCAAGGCCCTGGAGTTGCGTCCGGACCTGATCGTCACCGACCTGATGATGCCCGGCATGAACGGCGACTCGATGCTGCGCCAGTTGCGCGGCCATGGGCAATTGCGCGATACGCCCGTCGTTGTGCTCACGGCCAGTGCCGACGAGGATCTGCGGGTGAAACTCTTGCAGGAGGGCGTGCAGGATTACGTGCACAAACCTTTCCTGGTGGAGGAGTTGCTGACGCGGGCGGATCGGCTGCTGAGCGAGCGCAAGCGGACCCGGGACCGATTCGAAATGCTCGTCAGGTCTTCTCCCAACGGCATCGTGCTGGTCGATCGGGACGGCCGGATCGTGCTCTTCAACGCCGCCCTGGAGAAAATGTTCGGATATCCCCGCGCCGAACTGCTGGGGCAAACCGTCGAACTGCTGGTCCCCGAGCGGCTTCGCGAGCGGCATGTCCAATCTCGCCGGGAGTTCTCCGCGCATCCCGAGATCCGGGCAATGGGCGCCCGACGCGACTTGTCCGGGCGGCACAAGGACGGCAGGGAAATTCCCGTCGAAATCGGCCTGACGCCCGTCGACACCGAACAGGGGCCGATGGTGCTGACCACGATCATCGATATCACCCAGCGCAAGCAGGCCGAGAACGAAATCCGCGAGCGCACCACCCAACTGGAGGCCATCAATAGGGAACTGGAGACTTTCACCTATTCCGTCTCCCACGATCTCAAGGCGCCCCTGCGCGGAATCGACGGCTACAGCCGCTTGCTGCTCGAGGATCACGCCGCCCAACTGGACGAGGAAGGACGAAAATTCCTGGCCAACGTGCGTCACGGCGCACAACAAATGGGGCAACTGATCGAAGACCTTCTCGCCTATTCGCGCATGGAGCGGCGCTCCATGCAGAAAAATCCCATAGCGCTGGCGGATCTGGTGCGGGCGGTGGTGGGCGAGATGGACGACGAAATCCGCTCCCGAAGCGTCGAACTGCGCCTGGAAGTCCCGCCGCTGCTGGCCCACGCCGATCCGGACGGCTTGCTGTGCGTGCTGCGCAATGTGCTGGGCAACGCCTTGAAATTTTCCCGTGACGCCAAGCCGCCGCTGGTCGAAATCGGCGGCCGGGAAGAGAACGACACCGTCCTGATTTGGGTCAAAGATAACGGCATCGGTTTCGATGTGAAATTCCACGAGCGGATTTTCGAAATATTCCAGCGTCTGCAACGCAGCGAAGACTATCCGGGCACCGGGATCGGCCTGGCCATCGTGAAAAAGGCCATGCAGCGGATGGGGGGGCAAGTCTGGGCCGAGAGCACGCCGGGAGCAGGTGCCACCTTTTTTATGCGACTTCCCGGCGTCGCGCCGCCGCACGCCGAGAGCGCCGGCACGGCCGAATCCAACGGAGCACCGCCATGATCCCATCCACCGCCCTTCCGGAAATGCCAGCCGCGACGCGTGCCCCGCCGTTCGGAGCGATCGCGCCCATTCTCCTGGTGGAAGACAACCCCATGGACGCCGACCTCACCCTGCGCGCCTTCGCCAAGCGCAAGTTCACCAATCCGGTGCACGTGGCGCGCGATGGCGAGGAAGCGCTGGCCTGGCTGCGCCGCTGGGAAGCCGGAGAACCCACGCCGCTGGTGATCCTGCTCGACCTGAAGCTGCCCAGGGTAAGTGGTCTGGAGGTCTTGCGGCGCATCAAGGAAGACAATCGCTGGTGCAACATTCCCGTGGTGGTGCTCACGTCGTCGACCGACGACCTGGACGTCAGGACCGCTTACCGGTTGGGTGCCAATTCCTATATCGTCAAGCCGGTGGATTTCGACAAGTTCATGGACGTCGCCACCCAGATCGAAGTGTATTGGTGCGCGCTGAACCAGCCTCCCTGCATCGACCGGAGCGCGACCTAGAAAAAACCGGCCCCGAGGACGGCAACGAATCGAGACAAGGCCATGCGCGTACTTTATATCGAGGACAACCCGGTCGATGCCGATCTGGCCCGGCTCGCCCTCGCCAGGGACCTGCCCGAATGCACGCTGGAAATTACGCCCACCCTGGCCGCTGCGCGGGAGCGTCTGGGCCGGGAGCCGGTCTTCGATGTGGTACTTTCCGACCTGAGACTTCCGGACGGCTCCGGACTGGACATATTGGCCGACATCCGCGATCGCAAGCTGGCCGCGGCCGTGGTCATGCTCACCGGCACCGGCGACCAGCAATCGGCGGTGGCCTCCCTCAAGGCCGGCGCGGACGATTACCTCGCTAAGCGCGACAATTATCTCGACCGCCTGGGGCAAACGCTCTCTGCCGCCCTGGCGCGCCACCGCAGCGCGGCCGAGCGCCGGGCGCGTCCTTTGCGGGTTCTGTACGTGGAACACAATGCGTTGGACATCCGCCAGACCCTCTGGCATTTTGCGCAGCATGCGCCCCACCTCCGCCTGGAAACGGTGCTCCGCCCTTACGAGGCCTTGTCCCGCCTGCCCGACGACCCATCCGGAACCGCCGCCTTCGACGTGCTGCTGCTGGATTACCATTTGCCGGAACTCGATGCGCTCGACCTGGTCAAGACCATCCGCCGGGAGCGTGGCCTGGACCTGCCCATCGTGCTGGTTACCGCCCAGGGCAGCGAGGATGTAGCCGCCCGGGCGCTGCACCTGGGTGTGGACGAATATCTGAGCAAGCATTCCGGCTATCTCGTCGAACTGCCCACCATCCTGGAAAAAGCCTACCACCAGGTCGAACTGGCGCGTGAGCAGGTCGCCCTGCGCAACAACGAATACCTGAGCCGCGACATCATTCGCGCCTCCATGGACGGCTTCTGTGTCGTGGACGCCGACGGACGCTTCCTGGACGTGAACGACGCTTATTGCACGCTGATGGGTTACAGTCGCGAAGAGTTGTTGAACATGCGCATCCCGGACATGAAGGCGCTGGAGACCGACGAGGACACCCTGCGCCACATCCACGCGATCCGGGACAAGGGTTGCGACCGCTTCGAATCGCGCCAGCGGCGCAAGGACGGAGAAGTGCTGGACGTGGAAATCAGCACCCATTTCCGGCCCGATCCCAAGGGAGACCGTTTCGTCTGCTTCCTGCACGACATCAGCCCGCGCAA
Source organism: Methylococcaceae bacterium (assembly GCA_035293245.1). GTDB lineage: Bacteria > Pseudomonadota > Gammaproteobacteria > Methylococcales > Methylococcaceae > DATDOO01. The sequence goes on along the minus strand of DATDOO010000073.1, from coordinate 16,018 downwards.
GCGCGTCGAGCAGGAACTGCGCATCGCCGCCATCGCCTTCGAATCGCAGGAAGCCATGATCCTGACGGACGCGGCCGGCATCATCCTGAAAATCAACCAAGCATTCACCCGGCTGACCGGATACAAGGCAGCGGACGCCGTCGGCAAAAAAACGTCCATGCTGGGTTCGGGCCGGCACGGGCGGGAGTTCTACCAGCGTTTGTGGGAAGCCCTGGAGCACAACGGTTATTGGCAAGGGGAGATCTGGAACCGGCGCAAGGACGGCAAAATCCACGCCGACTGGCTGACCATCACCGCCGTCGCCGCGCCGGACGGCCGCATCACCCATTATGTGGGCGCGTTTTCCGACATCGCCCGCAACTCGGAACGGGTAGAGGAAATCCATCGCCTCGCCTTCTACGATCCCCTGACCGAACTCCCCAACCGTCGCCTGCTGAGCGATCGGCTCGCCCAGGCCCTGGCCTCGAGTTCGCGGACCCACACCCACGGCGCGGTGCTGTTTATCGATCTCGACAATTTCAAGACCCTCAACGACACCATGGGCCATGACGCCGGCGACCTTTTGTTGATCGACGTCGCCCAGCGCTTGCAGCAGTGCGTCCGGGAAGGCGACAGCGTGTTCCGGCTCGGCGGGGACGAATTCGTGGTGGTGCTGGAAGACCTGAGCAAGGAAGCCACCCATGCCGCCCTTCAGGCGGGAACCGCGGCGGAAAAGATCCGCCTGGCACTCAACCAGCCTTACTGGCTCCGGGACTTCGAGCATTATTGCTCGCCCAGCGTGGGCATCAGCCTGTTCTACGGCAGCGAATACCTGGTGGACGAACTGCTCAAGCGCGCCGATACCGCCATGTACCAGGCCAAGCAATCCGGACGCAACGCCATCCGCTTTTTCGATCCGGCCATGCAGCGCGCCCTGGAGGCGCGTGCGCGCCTGGAGAACGACCTGCGCAATGCACTCACGGAGGATCGGTTCCGCCTCTATTACCAGATGCAGGTGGATCGCACGCTACGCGTAGTCGGCGCCGAAGGATTGCTGCGCTGGGAACAGCCGCAAGGCGGGCTGGTCCCGCCCGCCCAGTTCATTCCCCTGGCCGAGGAAACCGGGCTCATTCTCCCTATCGGCGCCTGGGTCCTGGAAAGCGCCTGCGCCCAACTCAAACGCTGGGAGAACAGTACGCGGACGAAAGATCTGCATCTCGCCGTGAACGTCAGCGCCCGCCAGTTCCGCCACCCGGAATTTGTGCGCCAAGTGCGCGAGATTCTGGGGCGGACGGCAGCCGATCCTTCCCGGCTGGAACTGGAACTGACCGAGAGCCTGGTTCTCGACGATGTGGAGGGGACCATCGGAAAAATGCGCGAGTTGAAAACACTGGGCGTGCGCCTCTCGCTGGACAACTTCGGCAGCGGGCAATCCTCCTTGTCCCATCTCAAATCACTGCCGCTGGACCGGCTCAAGATCGGCCAGTCTTTCGTAAGCGGAATCCTGACCGACCCCAGCGACGCCGTCCTGGTGCAGACCATCCTCGGTATGGGCAAAAACCTCGGGCTGGAGGTCCTCGCCGAGGGCGTCGAGACCGAAGAGCAACTGGCATTGCTCCGGAAGTACGGCTGTCCCGCCTTTCAGGGTTACCTGTTCAACGAATCGGCGCCGGCGGAGAAGTTCGAGAAATTGCTGGAAAAGCGGGCGGGGTAGAGAAAAGCACCACGTCCCTGCATCGGCCTGGCGCCAAATCCGATACGCCGCGTAGATCGCGGCAATCAGTCGCCGCCGTTCCGCCCCAGCAGGTCGTCCAGTCTGCCGCCGCGAGCCCACGCCACCAGATCGTCGTAACCGCCGACGTGCGTGTCGCCGACGTAAATCTGCGGCACGGTGCGTCGCCGGGTTTTGTCGATCATCTCCTCCAGCAGTCCCGGCTGGAGATCGACACGGATCTTCTCGATGTCGCGCACCCCTTTGGCGACAAGAAACCGCTCCGCAGCGACACAATACGGACAGCGCGCCGTGCAGTACATGCGCACCGGGCTCATCGTCCGCCTTCGTCCGTCAGGACCCGCTTGCATATGCGGGTCCCCGTGGGGTGGAATCCCCTGAGCCGGCTCGGCAACGAATTCAAGCCGACGGCGGCGGCGAGCCCCCGCCAGCCGACGCCGAGCCGCAACGGACCGTGCGGTGCGCCGAGCACCAGGGACGGTAAAATAAACCTACCGGCGATCAGGCCTGGGCCTCGTTCGACGGTCATGGCAAGCTCCATTAACGTGAAAGTCTCAGCAACCTTGCTCACCCTCTCCCTCTACTGGATATTTTGCAAAATACCGCTTTTCCCCCCCTTCCGCCACTCACAACCAGATCCCGCATGAGCGCTTCCGCACAACCACGCCTCGTCCCCTGCCCCACCTGCGGCCAGCCGGTGGCCTGGCTGGAGTCCAACCGTTTCCGGCCGTTCTGCTCCGAACGCTGCAAGCTGATCGACCTGGGCGAATGGGCCATGGAACGGCATGTCATCCCCGACGCCGGCGCCGATTTCGTCCTGGACGCGCCGCCGGTTCCGCCGGATGAGCAAGAGCCGGTATGATGGCGCGCCGCGCTGATTCGCACGATCTTCTTACTTACCCCGTTACTTAAAACAGGAGTTTCCGCCCGGTGCGCCATTTTTACGCTTCCTTCTTCGTTTCGGTCCTGGGCCTCGCGCTCGCCTATGCCTGGGGCGGCTTGTCCGGCGTGTTCGTGACCCTCATCCTCGCGCTGATGGAAATCAGCCTCTCTTTCGACAACGCCGTGGTCAACGCGGCAGTGCTGCGGCACATGAACGCCGCCTGGCAGCGGCGTTTCCTGACCTGGGGCATGATCATCGCCGTGTTCGGCATGCGTTTGCTGTTCCCCCTGGCCATCGTCGCCGTCGTCACGGCCCTGCCCCTGATGGACGTGACTTTCATGGCGCTCGAACAACCGGACGAATACGCCCGCCGCCTGACTTCCGCGCACGTGCAGATTTCCTCTTTCGGCGGCATGTATCTCTTGCTGGTGTTTTTCTCCTTCATCCTGGACCGGGACAAGCAACTGCACTGGATCGGCTGGCTGGAGCGCCGCCTGGTGCGCCTCGGCAAGCTGGAATCCATCGAGGTGGTACTGGCCCTGGCCACTCTGGTCACGGCGCAGTACTTCCTGCCGGAAGCGGAACGACTTCCCGGACTTCTGTCGGGCCTGTTCGGCGTGATGCTCTTCGTGCTGGTAAGCAGCGTGTCGGCCCTGTTCGGCGACGCGGAAAAGCTCGGCCAGAAGACCTCCGCGGCCGGCCTGGTGTCGTTCCTCTATCTGCAAGTGCTGGATTCGTCCTTTTCCTTCGACGGCGTGATCGGCGCGTTCGCCATCAGCAAGGACATCGTGGTCATCATGCTCGGCCTCTCCATCGGCGCCATGTTCGTGCGGAGTCTGACGGTATTCCTGGTGCGCAAGGGCACGCTGGAGGAATACCTGTTCCTCGAACACGGGGCGCACTACGCCATCGGCGCGCTCGCCCTGCTGATGCTGATCGGCATGATCGAGCACGTTTCCGAAGTTGTCACCGGACTGGTCGGGCTGGGTTTCATCCTGCTGTCCCTGTGGTCGTCGGTTCTCTACAAACGGCGCAACGGCTAAATCGGCCAAGCAGTCCCGCATCCGCCGGGGCTTCACCGAAAGTGTGACCGGCGTCAAAAAAACCAGGCGACGCGAACGATCGAAGGGACTATTCTTTTCTTCGCTCGCGGCGTCTCTCTTTCGCGAATTCCGGGCGCAATCGCACTCTACAACTGGGAGGTTGGTCATGAAAACTCAAGTACTCGTCGCTACCGCCGTTCTTGCCGTTCTGGCGGGTTGCGCGTCCCCACCGAAACAGAAGGAAGTGGTGGGATTCGATCCCAGCAAGCAGTTCCCACCTTCAGCCGCCGGCATCCCCGCCGAATCCCGCTTTTTCCCCACCGCCGACGCAGCGGAAAAAGCGCTTGCCGGTTACAACTACGAGTTGATCGCCCTTCCCGAAGGCGGAGTGCAGGCCATCGTCACCGGTTTGCACGGCTCCGGCCTCGGCAATCCCCTTGCGTCCTCGGCCGGGGTTGGACAATCCGGCGCCGCGGCGAGCGGAGGCAGCGCCGACGCGGAAGAATACGAAAAGCCGTTCCCGAAAATCGTCCTGAAGGAAAAAACTCACGGCAAGGCCGCCATCGAAGCCCTGGGCGACCGTATCGGCGACGTCGCCAGGGCTTACGACATGACGCCCGAACGCCTGGCGGAGATTCTGAGCACCGATCCGACCGCCTGGATCGACGAAGGCGGCCGCTTGCTTTACATCGACACGGCGCCCGATTTGCCGGAGGGACGGGGCGCGGAAGAGACCGCGACCACCGAGGGCACGCTCGGCAGCGCCGCGACGACGACCGCCACCGACCCTTTCGCGCTGCACAGCAAGCCGGGCTCGAACCGGGTCATATACCTGGATTTCAACGGCTACGTCGCCACCAATACGGCGTGGTATTCGGGTACGCTGAACGCCCAGGCCTACGACATCGACGGCAACGCAAGCGAATTCAGCACAACGGAACGGGATAACATCCGGAATATCTGGCAGCGCATCGCCGAGGACTTTGCGCCGTTCGACGTGGACGTCACCACCGAGGAGCCGGCCCCGGACGCCCTCAGGCGCACCGGCAGCGGCGACGCCCAGTACGGCACGCGCGCGGTCATCACGCGTTCCATGCCACAGTTGTGCAATCAATCGTGCGGCGGCGTGGCTTACGTAAACGCATTCAGCTGGTACTCGTCCAGTAGCCCGGATTACTACCAACCCGCCTGGGTCTTTTTCGACAAGCTGGGCAACGGCTGGCCCAAATACGTCGCCGAGGCGGCCTCGCACGAGGTCGGCCATAATCTGAACCTGTACCACGACGGTACGTCCTCCGTGGGCTACTACTCAGGCCACGGCAGCGGCGCGACCGGCTGGGCGCCGATCATGGGCGTCGGTTACTACCAGACGGTCACGCAATGGAGCAAGGGGGAATACCCCGGAGCCAACAACGCAGAGGACGACGTGGCCAAAATCAATAGCGCCGGGGCCCCGCTGCGCGCCGACGACCATGCTAATTCGATCGCAAGCGCGGCACCCTTGGGTGGAGATGCGGCAGCCGTGTCGCAGACCGGCCTCATCGAGCGCAACACGGACGTGGACGTGTTCGGCTTCACCAGCGGCGGCGGAACGGCGCAATTCGCCGTGACGCCCGATACCCTGTCTCCCAACCTGGACGTCCTCCTCAAGGTGCTCGACGCCCAGGGGAATGCCGTTGCCCAGGCCAACCCGGTGGACGCCTTGCCCGCATCCCTGAGCGCTTCGCTGGGCCAGGGGCAGTATTACCTGCAAGTGGAGGGCGCCGGTAAAGGCGACCTGACCACGGGCTATTCGGACTACGGCAGCCTCGGCCAGTACACGGTGAGCGGCAGTTACCCGCAGCAGACCGGTTCGGGTTCGGCTGCGCCGACGGCGGTCCTGTCCGCCCTTCCGGCTTCCGGCTATGCGCCGCTGAACGTGTCGTTCGAGGGTGGTTCGTCCACGGACAGCGACGGCACCATTGCCGCCTACGACTGGAATTTCGGCGACGGCACCACCGGCAGCGGCGCCAGCGTCGCTCACACCTACAACGCCGTGGGCAACTACACCGCCACGCTGACGGTCACCGACAACAGCGGTTTGCAGGACGGCGCTACTCAGGCGATCCAGGTCACGCAAAGCCCTGTCGCCGTGAGCATGAAGGTTTCCAGCACCACGGTTTCGCGGCAAGTGCTCAACGGAGGCAAATCCCGTTGCGTCGCCAAAGTCGCCGTGACCTATGAAAGCTCCCCGCTCATCAACGCGACGGCCTACGGCAACTGGAGCGGGACGGTGAAGACGTCGTCCGTGAAGGCCAGCACCGGCAAAACCGGCACTGCCACGTTCATCAGCCCGACGACCACCGCCAAGTCGGGCACGTGCGCCTTCACGGTGAGCAAAGTGACTAAAACGGGTTATACCTACGACAGCAGCGGCACGATTTCCGGCAGCTTCACCTGGTAGTAGAGCGAACCTCAGGGGCCAGGGAACCGATGCTCCTCTGGTCCCCGGGTTCTTTATCCCGAGGCCAGCCGGTGTGCCTGACGGGTGGTTTCCGGCAGTCGGTAGCGGGTCGTACAGGCGAGCACCCAGTGGATGGCCGTTTCCAGCGCGAGGCGATGCCCGACGGAAACGAACAGCGGTTTGACCCGCTCGCGGGTGCGCAATACGGCTCCAATGACTTCGCCGTGTTCCTGGAGCGGCGACCAGAAGCCGCGCCGTTCGGGCGGTTCCCGGAATGTACCGCACAGCCGGGTCTTGGCGACGCCGATGCTGGGCGCGTCCAGTAGCACACCCAGGTGGCAGGCAATGCCGAAGCGGCGCGGATGGGCCAGCCCCTGGCCGTCGCAAAGGAACAGATCGGGACGGATGGAAAGACGCCGGATGGCTTCCAGAACCGCGGGCAGTTCGCGGAAGGACAACAGCCCCGGTACATAGGGAAACGCCGTCGGCAGGCGGGCGACGGCGTGGTCGGCGAGGGTCAGTTCCGGGTAGCGCAACACCGCCACCGCCGCCCGGGTAACGCGCCCGTCGTCCTCGAAACCCACGTCCACCCCGGCGATATATTCGATGCGTTTCGGCAAATCGTCCGCGGCGACGACCCTCTCCCGCAGGCGCTTCTGAAGGGCTATGGCGTCGCGCGGCGTCAAGTCCCAGGGATGGACCAAGTCCGCCGCAGGGCTCACGTCAGCGTCTTGGCCTCGTTCCACCAGGCGTCCATTTCGGCCAGATGGCTGTCTTCCAGCGTCCGGCCCTGTTCGGCCAGGCGCCGCTCGATGTGCCGGAAACGGCGGGTGAACTTGCGGTTGCAGCCACGCAACGCGGCTTCCGCGTCGATGTCCAGATAGCGGGCCAGATTGGCTACGGCGAACAACAAATCGCCGACCTCTTCCTTCAGGTGCTCCCGGTCCGGGCCGTCGCAGGCGTGGCGGGTTTCTTCCAGTTCTTCCTCGATCTTGGCAAAGATGTCCTTTACATCCGGCCAGTCGAAACCGTAGCGGGCGGCGCGGCGTTGCAGCTTGTCGGCGCGCATCAGGGCGGGCAGGCAATCGGCCACGCCGTCCAGCACGCTGGGAACGGTACCGGCTTCGCGCTTGGCGTCACGCTCCCGTGCCTTTAGCGCCTCCCAGTTGGCGCGCACCGCGTCGGCGTTTTCCGCCTCCACGTCGCCGAAGACGTGCGGATGGCGGCGCTCCAGCTTGGCGGCGATGCTTTCCGCCACGTCCTCGAAACAGAACAATTCCTGCTCTTCGGCGATACGGCTGTGAAACGCCACCTGCAGCAGCAAATCTCCCAGCTCCTCGCGCAGGGCGAGAAAATCGCCCCGTTCCACCGCGTCGGCGACTTCGTAGGCTTCCTCAAGCGTGTAGGGAACCAGCGAGGCGAAATCCTGCTCCAGGTCCCAGGGACAGCCCTGCTGCGGATGGCGCAGGAGAGCCATGATGTCGAGCAGGCGCGTGGTTTGGGGGAGACTCAAAACCGGTAGCCGAAGGCGTGGAAAAACCGGTCGCGGAACGCATCCGGCTCGAAGGTATGATTCTGCGTGCCGTGGTGTTCGATCTTGATCGCGCCCAGCAACGAGGCGATGCGGCCGGTGGTCTGCCAGTCCAGTCCTTCCAGCAGGCCGTACAGGAGGCCGGCGCGATAGGCGTCGCCGCAACCGGTGGGATCGAGGACGGACTGAGGGGCAGCCGCCGGAATATGGATTTGGCCGCCGTCGGCGTATACGAGGGAGCCTTCCGCGCCCTTGGTGACAATCAGCGCCTCCACCCGCTCCGCGAGCTGCGCCGGTCCCAGGCCGGTGCGCTCCTGCATCAACTGGGCCTCGTAGTCGTTGAGCGTCACCCAGTCGGCCAGGCCGACGCATTCGAGCAACTCCTCGCCGTTGAACAGCGGCATGCCCTGCCCCGGATCGAAGATGAACGGAATGCCGGCCTCGGCGAATTGCGCGCAGTGGGTCGTCATACCCTCCTTGCCGTCCGGGGCAACGATGCCGATGCCCAGTTCCGCGCCGTGCGGCACCTCGTTGAGGTGCGAAAAAGACATGGCGCCGGGGTGGAACGCGGTGATCTGGTTGTCGTCCAGGTCGGTGGTGATATACGCCTGCGCCGTGTAGCTATCCTCCAGCACCCGGACGTAATCGCGGCGAATGCCGCAGGCGTCCATCCAGCGGGCGTAAGCGTCGAAATCCTTGCCCACGGTGGCCATGGGCAACGCTTCGTGGCCGAGCAACCCCAGGTTGTAAGCGATGTTGCCCGCGCAGCCGCCGAACTCGCGGCGCAGGGCCGGCACCAGGAACGACACATTCAGGATGTGCACCTGCTCGGGAAGGATGTGGTGCTTGAAACGATCCTCGAACACCATGATGGTGTCGTAGGCCAGGGAACCGCAGATCAGGGCGCGCATGAGGATGGGCGAAATGAGTTAATCGTAGCGCAGACGGTAACCGTCCGCCGTCAGCAAGTCGTTCAATTCTGCCGGATTGCTGGGCCGCACGGTGAACAGCCAGGTGGCGTAAGGGGCTTCGTTGACCTGCTCCGGCGAATCGCTCGCTTGCGGGTTCACGGCACAAATTTCGCCGGACACCGGGGCATGCAACGCCGAAGCCGACTTGACCGACTCGATGGCCGCGCATTCCGCGCCCGCCTCCACCGGCGTGCCCACGACGGGTAGATCCACGAAGACCACGTCCCCCAGTTGCCGCTGGGCGTATTCGGTGATGCCGACGCGCACCGTACCGTCCTCTTGCAGCGCAGCCCATTCGTGGGTCTCGGCGTATTTGAGATGTTCGGGTAGTTCGCCCATGGGTGCATCGCTCCTCGGTCAAAGCCGTCGCGTAAAAACGCGCAAAATCATAACACAGCCCCCTTGCGCCGCCCGGCTTCCATGCGCTCGGCCAGGTAACGCGTAAACGCATCGCCCGGCATGGGCCGGGCAAAGTGATACCCCTGAACCTCGTCGCACCGCTCCTGGCGCAGGAACTCGGCCTGGCGTTCGTCCTCGACGCCTTCGGCGACGGTTTTCACATTCAGGCCGCGCGCCATCTGGATGATGGCCCGTACCATGGCCGCGTCGCCCGGGTCGGTGGCGATGTCGCGGATGAAGGACTGGTCGATTTTAAGCCGGTCCACGTTGAAGCGTTTCAGGTAAGCCATGCTCGAATAGCCCGTGCCGAAATCGTCGAGCGACAGTTTCACGCCGAGCGACCGCAAGCGCTGCACGATATCCAGCACCTTGTCGGTGTCCTGGATCAGGATCGACTCGGTCAATTCGAGCTCCAGCAACGCCGCCGGCAAACCGGATTCGGCCAGGGCTCGGGCCACCGCGGCGACGAGATCCCCGCGCCGGAACTGCACCGCCGACAGGTTCACGGCCAGCACCAGATCGGGCAGTCCTGCCGCACGCCACGCCGCCGCCTGCCGGCAGACTTCCGCCAACACCCATTCGCCGATCGCTACGATGAGGCCGGTGTCCTCCGCTACCGGGATGAATCGTCCCGGCGACACCGGCCCGAGTTGGGGATTGCTCCAGCGCAGCAGCGCCTCGGCCCCGCTCACCCGCCCGCTGTCCAGTTCGATCTGCGGCTGGTAGTGAAGGAAAAACTCCCCCTTCGCCAGCCCCTGCGCCAACTGGTTGTGCAGGCGCAGATGCTCGGCGGCGTTGAGATTCATCTGCTCGGTAAAAAAACTGTACGTGTTGCGCCCCAAACTTTTGGCGTGATACATGGCGGTGTCCGCCATGCGGAGCAGGTTCGCGAAGTCCTGGCCGTCATCCGGGTAGACGGCGATTCCCACGGAAAAGGAAGCGGTCAGTTCGTGGACGTCGAGGATGAAAGGGCATGCCATTTGCGCCAGGATTTTTTCCGTGACGACGGTAATGGAGTCGTCATGGCGCACATCGGAAAGCACGATCAGGAACTCGTCCCCGCCCTGACGGCTGATGGTATCCGTGTCGCGCACGCACTCGCGCAAACGCCGGGCAATCTCCTTGAGCAACTCGTCGCCGACGGCGTGGCCGAGGGTATCGTTGATGGTCTTGAAGTTGTCCAGGTCCAGAAACAGCAGCGCGGCCTTGCTGTGGGCGCGTTCCGCAAAAGCCACGGCCAGATCGAAGTGCTCGCGGGCCAGGAGCCGGTTGGGCAATTCGGTCAGCGGATCGTGATGGGCGAGAAACTCGATGCGCGCCTCCGCCCGCTTGCGCGATGTGATTTCCTGAACCGTGCCGGTGGCGGAAATCGCCTTGCCCGCTGCGTCGAAATTCGGTTCGGCCTGCGAGTGCACCCACTTCTCTTCGCCGTCCACGAAAATGCGAAACTCCACGTTATAAGGCACCCCTCGCGTCGTGGTCGATTCCTGGGCTTTCAACATCCGTTCCCGATCGTCCGGATGAATCCGGGCGACTATCCGTTCCTGGGTAACCTCTTCGCCTTCCGCAAAGCCGAAAATCTGCGCGGTCTGCGCGGATATGGAATAGCGTTGGGACGGAATGTCGAACAGCCAACTGCCGATGCGGGCCACCGCCTGGGCGCGCTGCAACTCGTCCTGGTTGCGGCGCAGCGTTTCTTCGGCGCGATGGCGTTCGATGGCGATGCCCGCCATATGCGCCATCTGGGACATGAAATGGAGATCCGCCTCCGTTGGCGAACAGGCCTGGCGGTGATAGATGGCGAAAGTGCCCAACACCTTGCCCTGGCTGTCCCGGACCGGGTCCGACCAGCAGGAGGCCACACCTGCGCGCGCCGCCAGTTCCGTGTAAGGAGCCCAATAGGGATGCTGCGGGATGTCCGCGACGACGACGCGCTGGTTTTCATACGCCGCGGTGCCGCAAGAGCCGACGCCGGGGCCGATTTCCACCCCGTCGATGGCCTGGTTGTAGAAATCGGGCAGGTTCGGCGCCACGCTTTTGCGCAGATGCCTGCCGTCCTTGTCCAGCAGCAGAATGGAGGCCAGCGAGCCGGGGATTTCGTCTTCCAGGGCGCTCACCAGCCTGTGCAGCTTCTCCTGAAGCGGCAACCCCTGGGCGATGGTTTCCAACGCATCCCGCAAGGTGCGTTCGCGCCGCTCCATCTTTTTCTGCTCGGAAATGTTTTCGTACAAGCCAAGCACACCGATGGTTTCTCCTCGAGCGCCGAGCAGCGGCACCTTCGAGGTGCGCAGCCAGATGCGCCGGCCATCGGGCGTGGTCTGGGGTTCCTCGAAGGCCAGTTTGGGCTGCCCGGAGTCCATGACCAGCCGGTCGTCGGCGCGATAAAGGTCCGCCTGCTCGCGCCAGGCAAACTGGTAATCGTCCTTCCCGACGACCTCCGCCGGCCCGGCCACTCCGCCATCGAGGGCGAAAGGAGTGTTGCAGCCCAGGTAGCGGGAATCGCGGTCCTTCCAGAAGACGCGCACGGGCAAACGCTCCAGGATCGTCTGGAGCAAGGCGTGCTGCTCCGCCAGATTTCGCTCCGTCTCCTTGCGGCCGGAGATGTCGCGCCAACTGCAATAGATGACCGGCGATCCTTGCAGTTCGATGGAAGACAGCGTGACTTCGGCGGGGAAATGACTGCCGTCGGCGCGGGTGTGTATCCACTCGAAGCGATTGATGCCTTTTTCCAGGGCGATGGCCATCATGCGTTCCGCTTTCGAGAACGAGTCTTCCCCGTCGGGCTGGTGGCTGGGCGACAGTTGCGAGGGATGGGAATTGAGGAATTCTTCCTTCTTGCTGTAGCCCAATAGGGAAACCGCCGCCCGGTTGCATTGGACAAAACGCCGGTTGTCGATGATCCAGACCGGATCGGGGGACGATTCGAACAGGGTGCGGAAGCGGAGATCGCTTTGTTTCAGCAATGATTCCGCATGTTGACGCTCGACGATCTCGCGCCGGAGCCGGCCGTTGAATCTTGCCAGGACAAGGATGGCGACGCCCGCGGCCAGGATCACGCCCAGCACGGCGAAAATGTATTGCTGGACCCTCCGTAGTTCGACGGACGGGTTGGGGTCGTAAAGAAAGCCGTCCAGGGAATAATCGGGATCGAGCTGCCCCAACTCCACGTATTTGGCGGCGATATGCTTCCAGCGCCCTTCATGCATGTGCCCCAGGGCAATGAATTCGGCGAGAATCAGTTCGCCCATCGCCCGGTATTCGAAACGTAGGTGCTCGACCGAGCGGGTGGAGCCGTATTTTTGAACGATGGCGATGGTTTCGTCCGGATGCGCCATGGCGTATTCCCAGCCCCGCAGGCTGGCGGCGCGAAACGCCTTGACCCGTTTGGGATGGGCCTTGAGTTCCTGTTCGGACGTGAACAGGTTGTCGCCGTAGAAATCCACCCCGTAGTGAATGGGGCGTAGCAACGAGACGGGAAATCCCCGTTCGCCAAAGAAAAACGGCTGGTCGGTGAGGTAGCCGGCAATGGCGTCCAGCCTGCCGTCGATCAAGCCCTGTAGGTCGTTGGTCTGCTCCAGCAGGGTGAACTTGTCCAGCGCGCCGGTTTCGTTGAGCAGCATCGAGGCGATTGACGGCGTGCTCTGGCTGGTCATCACCCGCTGGCCCACCAATTGCTGGGGCGAGGTGATGCCGGCGTTTCCGGAGGCGATGAGCACATCCGGCGAGTGCTGGAAAACCACCGCCAGCACTACCACCGGCTTGCCCTGGTTGCGGTCCAGCACCAGTCCCGCCGACCCCGTGGCATAGTGGGCGCGTCCGGAAACCACCTCGGCGACGAAATCGACTTGCGGCCCCCCTTCCCGAAGCTCGACCTCCAGCCCAGCCTCGCGGTAATAACCCAGTTCCCGGGCCACGTAATAGCCGGCGAACTGATAGGCGTGCTGCCATTTAAGCTGCAGAACCACGGACTCTCCGGCCCATGCGGACAGCCCGGCCAGCCACAGGACGAAAAAGGCGAGGTAGCGCATGCAGTTCAGGATTTTCAAAAGTAGTAAATAACTTCCGCCTGTGGCGCGGATTCGTCCTGTCCCTCGATCCCGTATTTGTTTTTCCAGTACCACCACTCCACGCCAAGCATCAGCTTGTCCCGCTTGCCTTGCAAGGCGCCGACGTCGAACAGCAACTGGGGCTGGGCGAGCAGGTGCCAGCCGGGAGCGGTTTCGCCGCTGCTGATATCCATGAAACCGCGGAATTTGAAACGGAAATCTCCCAGATTGAACGGAATGCTCCACACCGGGGTGATCTGCAATCCCGTACCGGGTTCATTGTCATTTTTATAGGCGTGAAACGACAACTGCATATATTCGAAGCCGGGCGCGTCCAGGTCGATGCGCACGCCGCCGAGCCACGCCTTGAAGGGATCGCGCGCCGGCTTGCTGCCCGCGTTGACGCCTAAACTTACCCCGATATCGCGAATCCCCGGCAGCGGCACCTCGAGGCCGGATGTTTTCTTAAGGCTCAGGAAGCTGTACCACTCGCCGTAAGCCTCCAGATCGACTCCGCCTTCGTTTTTCGAATGGTGATACAAATCCACAAAGAAGAAGTTGTCGCCGTAGCGCCAGCCGTGGGCGTGCTCCAGGGTCAGGGTGGCGCGCCTGTCTTCGCCGAGGATGAAATTCTCGCCGTACAGCCCCTGAACGTCGGTGCTGCTCCAGTCCAGCGCGGCGGCGGCGCCGGCGAAGAACGACAGGGCAAGCGGAAGCCGGAACAGGACCGCCTGGAACTTTGCGCCGAAAGGGATTATGAGGACCGCCGGGAAATCGGAATGGTGCAGGGATCCTGATTATACCCGCGGAACCGGCACTGCGGACTCGCTCCAATCCGCCGGCGATTGGTAAGCCTTGATCCACGCCGGCAAAATGCCGGCCGGCATGGGGCGGGCGATGCCGTACCCCTGCGCCAGGTCGCAGCCCAGCTGCAAAAGGTGCAGGCCGTGCTCGGCGGACTCGACGCCCTCGGCGATGACTTGGCGGGAAAAAGCCTGCGCCAGGCCGATGACGCCCTGGACGATGGCCCGGTCCTCGGCGTCCTTCAACATGTCGCGCACGAAAGATTGGTCGATTTTCAACCCGCTGGTCGGCAGGCGCTTGAGATAGGTGAGCGAGGAATAGCCGGTGCCGAAATCGTCCAAAGAAAACGACACGCCGATGCCGCCGCACTGTTCGATCAGGCGGGCCACATGGTGGATGTCCGCCAGGGCTGCGGTTTCCAGAATCTCCAGTTGCAGACGCCGCGCCGGCACCTCGGGATAGCGCGCCAGCCGTTCGGTGAGGCATTGCAGAAAATCCGCCCGCTGCAGGCAGCGGGAGGAGATGTTGACGCTGACTTCCAGAACCACGCCCGCCGCCGCCCATTCCCGCATCTGGCGCAGCGCCTCCTCCATGACCCATTCGTCCACGGCAGCGGCGAAATCGCTGTCCTCGATGAGCGGCAGGAATTCCGCCGGAGGCAACAGGCCGCGTTCGGGATGCCGCCAGCGGATCAGCGCCTCCGCGCCGATCACCCAGCCGCGGCGCATATCCACCTTGGGCTGGTAATGGAGAACGAATTCCCGGTTTTCCAGCGCCTGTTCCAGCCGGGCCAGCGCCTCGCTGCGCGCATGGGCGCGCTGGTCCTGTTCCGGGTCGTAGAAATGATAACGGTTGCGCCCGGATTGCTTGGCCTGGCACATGGACTGGTCGGCGTGGCGCAACAGGTGCTCCGGAGACGCCTGATCGAGCGGATGGAGCGTGACCCCCAGGCTGGCGGTCACAGCCGCCTCCCGGCCTTCCAGATGGACGGGCTGGGACAGGACGGACAGCGTACGCGTAAGGATCCGTTCGCAATGGGCCTGGTCTTCGAGGTCGCAGAGCAGCAGGGCGAATTCGTCCCCGCCCAGGCGGGCAACGGTGTCGCCGCCACGCACGCAATCCTTGAGTCGCTCGGCGACGACCAGCAGCAGGCGGTCTCCGGCGGCTGGACCCAAGGCGTCGTTGACCGGCTTGAAATCGTCCAGGTCGAGATAGACCACCGCTACCATGTCCCCCGTCCGCTCGGCGCGGGCGATGGACTGTTGCAGACGGTCCGCCAGCAGCACGCGATTGGGCAGGCGCGTCAAAGCGTCGTAATGCGCCATGCGCTCCAGACGCCGTTCGTTCTCCTTGGCCTGGGTGATGTCGGTGAAGACGCCGATAAAGTGGCTTACCCGTCCCGCGGCGTCGCGCACGGCGCTGGCGGTCATTTCGCCGGCGAACGGCGTGCCGTCCGTGCGGCGCGCCCAGACCTCGCCGCGCCAGCGCCCGTCGCGGCGGAGGACGCGCCACATGTCGTCGTACAGGGCTTCGTCCTGCCAGTCCGTTTTGGTGTGGTCGGCATGCCTCCCGACCACCTCCTCGCGAGGGTAGCCGGTCAGTTCGCTATAAGCGCGGTTCACGTCGAGAATGAAACCGTCCGCGTCGGTGATGACGATGCCTTCCCGGGCCTGCTCGAACACGATGGCGTTCAGGCGCAAGGACTCTTCCGCCGCCTTGCGTGCGGTGATGTCCACGTCCATGCAGACGAAACAGGGCTCGCCGCCTTCGCCGGGTATGGCGTAGACCGTTGCCAGCACGGTGCGGATCGATCCGTCGCGGTGCCGGCAATGGTATTCGTCCGGTCCCACCCAGCAACCGCTACGCGCGATTTTGTCCAGCACGCCCCGGAATCCGGCAAAGTCCTCCGGGGTAAAAATGGTTTCGTCCGGCATACGTCCGACGGCCTCTTCCGCCGTCCAGCCGTAGAACGCTTCCGACGCCTTGTTCCAGTAAATCACCCGTCCCGCAGGGTCGTACCACTGCACGGCCACGTGGGGGGAGTTTTCCAGGGTGGCGCGCAGTTGCGCCTTGCGCACTTGCAGAAGGTCGCTGGCTTGCCCGCTCTTGCGGATCAGTTCGTCCACCAGGAAGGAGCACAGGAAGCGAGCGCGTTCCGTCGCGTGAGCGGAGTGCGACGACCCCCGC
>DATDOO010000072.1:0-2578 GCA_035293245.1 Methylococcaceae bacterium | reverse complement strand
ACATGGAAGAAGGCCGCCAGCCACGATGATCATCTATGGCATCAGCCGCCAAAATCGTGATCGCAAGGATCTGAGGGCTATTTCCGTTTCAAGCGCCGCACTGGCGGAACTCCGCTACGCGCAGTTCCGGGATCAGAGATTCTTCGTCCGATTCCGCGCTCCAACGCACCGGTCTCGTGTGTTGCAGGAAAGACTCCAGCGCATCGAGATGCAGAGACAGGCGCCGATCGATCTCGCCATGAAAGCCTCGATGCATTTCGTAGAAAAGGCCGTTACCCAATAGTGCAAACGTTATAGCGAGACGAGTTCAGCGGTCGCGTCATTCGGTCGACTCCCCGGCGTGTAATAGCGTGCAATGGTCGGCGGCATTCGTGGCGTGTGTGGCAATGTTGGCAATGAAGAGTGTGCAAGTTGCTGAGGGTGTTAGGTCGGTGAAGGTTCAAATCCCACCCTCTCCGTCCTTTATTTTCGATAACTTAAAAAGTTAAGCGTGCTGTCCCGTAAGCGCCGGTACCGAGAACTGAGCGCGGGTGGCCCGGCACGCTAAAATAAAAGCCCCCGCCGGCGCCCGGGGGCTTTTACTCGTGCAGCTGGGTTCCTGCTTACCGGCTTGCCTGAAGGCTGGCCCCGCCACTAGGGCCGCTGCGAGGGCCGCTGCCAGGGACGTCACCGCTGGACACAAGCTTGACCCAGAGCGAACCGTTGCCCATGTAGTAAGAGGTGGCAGTGGCCTTGCGAAGTGCATCCAGGCTGCCCTGCGCCGTACCTGAGGATGCGGTGGTGAATCCCGGCAACTCGAACATCACCCACGAACCAGCATCCAGTTCCGCCACACTGAGGGACAGCGACGGCCTTTCGGTGGTTACCTTGTACTCGGTGCCCGCTCGTACGTTGGTTGAATCGGGCGCGGGGAAATCCTTGCCGTTGTAGGTGAGAACGACGGGCTGCGCAGGAACTGCAGCAGCTGCCCCGCCACGACCACCAGCCGCGCCAGGGCCGGCAGCCGTGCCTCGAGCGCCAGGTCCGCCAGGACCAGCGGCGGCAGCACCACGACCACCAGGTGCGCCAGCCGCGGCTTGAACGCCGCCGCCACGAGCACCACCAGGTCCCGCGCCTCGACCACCAGGTGCGCCAGGCCCGAGAGGTCCAACGGCTCCGAACCCAACGGGGCCGCCACCGCCTCCGCCCACAGCCATGCGCCCGACCTCACCCTTACACACCGCAGCGTTCCACGTGGGCTTGACCTCGCAGGCGTCATCGAGTGCAATTCCGCCGTTGATGACGATGAAGGAATTAGGGACACCGCCGACCGAGCCGTCCTTGTCCTGGAACACCGAGCTCTTATAGCTCCCATTGCCGTAGTTGTCGTTGCTCCACTTATTCTCCATCGGCGGGAAATACACCGGCTTGGCGTTGATGAATTTCGCGCGCTGTACGGCGTTGTTGGAGCTCATTCCGAAGCTGGTAAACAGCAGGTAGGAGATCGCTCCCGTTTTGCGGGTGGCGTTGTCCTGGAAATTCACGAACGTGACATTGTCCAATTCATGATGGTAGTCATAGAACTCGTAGGCGCGGATCGGGAAATCCGGCACTTTGGGCTCCGGCAAGCTGCGGCCGTAAGCCACTTCCGCCGGCGTTTTGGGGTTGCCGATGTTCTCGGTTTCGCCGACGAACAGCGAGTCCACCACCCGTGACGTAAAGGCCGATTGACCGAAGCTGCCGGACGCATGCGTGTAGCCAATGGCGTTGTCGGCCAGCTTCAGGCCCTTGAATGTGTGCATCTCACCGCGGGCCCAGATGCCGCCATTGCGGTTCTTGTAGGCGGTGTAATCCTCGATGACCGACTCCACTTGAGGGCTGTTCGCGTCAGCGGGATTGGCAAGGGAAATATGCCCGGCGGTGGCGAAAGTGTTATCGGGCCTGGGGCCGCGGTCGAACAAGAAACTGTCAAAGTTCGAATGGGCGATGTTGCCCTTGAACTCCCGCACCCGGGTTCGACGTGGCCAGGTCTTCGCACCGATCTCCGTGCCCTCGAACTTACCAATACCGTTCGCCGGCAAGGCGAACCAGAAACCTGTCGAGTCGGACCCCGCGGCCACGTTGTCCCGGTAAATATTGTCCGGATTGGTGATCCAGAAACTCGACACCGTGTTGTCCGAGGGCAGCAGGACATCCTTGGATTGCTGGCCGGCCGTACTGAAGTTCCCGCCGTCCGTCGATCCGAACATGGCGAGGTTTGTCGGGACGCACGCCTTGGACGTATGACACTTGGTCTGGATCGCCAGGTTGCGGACAAACTCGTTGCCGTGCTCCACGCCGTCTTCGAGGAAGAAGCAGTGACCGACGGTGTTGTAGGTCACGTTGTTCTCAACCCGCAGGAAATTCGTGCCATGCACGGTCACACAGCGGTTGTAGGTGTCGTGGATCGAGGCATTCCTGATGTACTGCCCCTTTGCATCGCCGATCAGATGCCAGTGAATCGGATACCGGGCAAGAGTCAGGTTCTGGCCCATTCGCTGGAACTCGACGCCCTCGACAAACATCTTGCTCGGGGCCATCGCCATCACGTGCCCGCCGT
>DATDOO010000071.1:0-14520 GCA_035293245.1 Methylococcaceae bacterium | reverse complement strand
GCGAAGCGCAGCGGAGTACGGAGACGGGGGCGGACGCAGGACGAACGCGGGCCGCCGAAGGCACTGGTCGTCGCCAATTTTTTGCTCCTGAACTCGGACGGACCCATTTCAGGTTTCGCAAAAAATGGCGACGCTATCGTTGCAGGTGGCGGTGAACATCAGCGCCCGGCAATTCCGTCAGGAGGACTTCGTCGCCCAGGTGCATGCCGTGTTGGTGGAAACCGGCGCCGATCCGGCCCGCCTGGTTTTTGAATTGACGGAAAGCCTGGTGCTGGAAAACGTCGAACACGTCATCCGCACCATGCACGTGCTCAAGGATTGGGGCATCGGTTTTTCCCTGGACGACTTCGGCACCGGCTATTCCTCGCTGGCTTACCTCAAGCGCCTGCCGTTGAACGAACTGAAGATCGACCAGGGTTTCGTCCGCGACATTCCCGGCGATGCGGATTCCTGCGTCATCGCCCAGGCCATTCACGCCCTGGGAAAAAGCCTGCGCCTGAACGTCATCGCCGAAGGGGTGGAGACCGAGGCCCAGCGGGATTTTCTCGCCGGCCACGGCTGCAATGCGTTCCAGGGCTACCTCTACGGCCGGCCGGGACCGGCGGAACTCATCGGCTCGTTGGCGCGGAACGGCCCATCCTGAAGAACCGTTCTTTGATGCCAAACACCGTGATCCGGCTCCGCTTGAGCCGTCAGGGCCGCTCAACCACCCCCGCCCTTCGGGCGACCCCTCCTTTCGAAGGAGGGGTGGCGCGCAGCGCCGGGGTGGTTGAGCGGCTTTGCCGGTTCCAACGGCGCAATCGGGATACCCCTTACCGGCCCGGTCTGAGCCGCCAACGATAAAACGGTTCAGGGTTCATGGGCGGTTTCGGCACGGAACACAGGACTATAAGTAAAGATAAAGAATACTGATTGATTATGATGGTTCTTAGTGGGGGACTTTGTAGTGGATAACCATTTATTCAATTTAAATTCAATAAATTACGCATCGATTGGCCCTGTGTATAAATCACCTGGGCGTGTGTTCCATCTGTGGATAAGTGCGCCTGTTTTCCAGCCGGCCGGGTTGTCCACAAACCATCCCCAGGGTTCAGGCGAAGTTGTTCAGGACTTGTCCGCCCGGGCTTTCCACAGGGATTCCGTGGCAAAACACTGCCAGAACCAGCGCAGCCAGTTGAGCAAAGACCAGGCCAGCCACAGGGCCCAGGCCAGCATCAGCAGGCGGTAAGTCCATAGGGGTGCGGAAAAAACCGCGGGTTGCGGCAGTTGCGCTCCGCTGCGGTCCTGATACCAATGGAGCAGCCAGGCGGTGGAGCCGTTGCCGGAGACCTGCATGTCGGGCAGCCCCAGCAGGCCGTGGCTGACGGCTTCGAAGAGCAGGGCCAGGACGGTGAGGGTGTAAAGGCCCAGCAGGATTTGCAGGGCGTTGAAGCGGAATCGGGTTTCCAAAGGGCGGGCTTTGCGCCAGGCCAGAATCCCGAACCAGCCGGCCACCAGCGCGCCGGCCGCGACCGAGGACTGGCTCAAGCCGATCAACAGGAGCAGCCAGGCCGCGAAGCCCAGCGGCAAGGCCTTGATGCGGCTCAGCACCAAAGCGCACAAGGCCAGGACCATCAACACGCCCCAGAACAATACCGCCGGACCCAGGCGCGGACCGGACGTGAACAGCAGCCAGCGGTCCTGGGGCAGTTGTAGGCTAAAGCGGGTGTTCACGCTGGCGACGCCCAAGCCGACCTCGGCGACTCTGAACCAGGCGCCAATGCCGGCCTTCTCCCGCCAGTGCACCAGGAAAGTCTGCTCGCCGGGATGGACCGGCAGGGTCAAATGGCGTTCCCGGGCACGGATGGGCTGGGCCATGCCGTCGATGGCCACGTCTTGCAGCACGGCGGATTCCGGCAAGACGATGTCGTGCTGGCCGCCCTGGGAACTCCGCAGTTTCAATGTCAGGCGGACATCGGTGGCATTCTCGCCCGGCTCCGTGCGCAACTGGCTGGATTCGACCGTGAGAGTGGGGCCGGGAACCCCTTCGGGCCGGGTGACGCGCAAAGCGACCTGCTCGCCGGGCCACGGCCGCCATTCGGGCAGCCAGCGGCCTTCCGGACTCTGGTGGTGCACCACGGGAATGCCTTCGGATTCCAGGTGCCAGATGGGGCTGGCGTCCACCCGCCAGCTTTCCGTCCAGTCCCGGGTGTCGGGCGCCTGGAGCGTCAGTTGCGGGACTTTCTCCAGGGTGCTTTCCCATGCCAGTTCGTCCTCGTTCGGGGCGAGCTGGGCGGTGAGCTTGCCGTCCTTGACGTGCGCGCCCGGCGTGGTGACCGCCTCGCCCGGCAACAGGGGAATCCGTAAAGCGATGGGGGCGCCGGGGGGCGAGCGGCGCAGCAGCCGCGAAGCGACGCGCCATTCCAGACCCAGTTGCAGGGTGCGTTCCACTTCCGCGAAGGGCGGCAGTTCGCCGGCCTGCAAAGGCGCCGCTTCGGCGCCCTCGTCCCGCTGCACGCGGGTCAACTGGAGCTGGTTTTCCGCGCCGCCGTCTTCATGCAGGCCGGAAATCTCCCAGCCGTCCAGGCTCGTTTCCACCCGGTGCGGCTGGAGGGGCAAGGGCAGGCGGATCTCGGTGCGGGCGGGCGCCAGGCCATCCAGCACGATTTCATGCGCTCCGGCGGGAAGATTCAGCCACAGCTCACCTTGTTCCGTGCGCAACAGGCCTTCGGCGGCGCGGCCGTCCACTTCCACGCGTTGCGGCAGCCACATGCTGGCCAGGGCGGGCAGGGGCAGCGCCACGTTGCGCGCCGCGTGCAGGGAAAGGCGCAAGGTCAGGCGGTTCGGCGCGGTCCTGAGATGCAGCGACTGCGCTTCGGCGCAAGCGGGCAGGCAGTCCGGGGTTTCCAGCACCTTCCGGTGCAGTTCTTCCAGCAGCTTGTCGTCCGGCAACTGGGCGCCGGCGGGCGGCGCGGGGACCAACAGCGCCAGCAGCAAAAAGAGCGGTGAAACGCCGCCCGCCAGACGGGCAAGGCGCGGACAAGCCGTGGAAGGACGAACGTCCAGCAGCCGCAGGGCCAGCGCCAGCAACAGCACGATGCGGGTGAGGTTGAGGAACAGCAAGCCGCCGGGGGAAATCAGCCACAGGCGCAAGGTCCGCCCCTGTTCCACCGGGCCGTTCCAGCTCAGTTGGATTTGACGCCAGCGCCAGTCCGGCAGGCCGGGTCCGGTCTGGATGCGCGCGTCGGGGTCGAAATCGGGCAGCGGCGGCGCGACCTTCTGCTTCATGAGCCTGGCCGGCGCTGTCGGTGCGAGTTTGCGCGCCAGGTCGCCGGCCTGTTCCATGGATTCCGCCATCATTCCTTCTTCTGGCGCGGGCGGAGCGGCCATGGGCAGCGGGCGCGGGGCTTCGCCGCCGTATCCCGCGGCTGCGACGGGTTCGCCCATGGGATACCAGGGCTGTTCCAGTTGCGGGTACAGGCCGAGGCGCGCCTGATCGACCATGAACGGCACGGCGATGAGGGCCAGGGCGACGGCGGTAAGGTTGCGGTACCCGCGCACCCAGCGGGCGAAGCGGTTTTCCGGCAGGACGCGCAACAGGGCGACGGCGGCGAGCAGGTGCAGCCAGACGTAGCGCGGCGCGTCCGGCTCGTGCCAGAGAAGCGCCAGAGTGACCAGCGCCAGCAGGCCGGAGAGTTTTCCCCACAGCCTCGCCGCCGCCAGGGTGACGATGAGCACGAGGAACAGGTCGAGCAGGTTCCAGCGGCCGAGCCAGGAATCGGGCACGTTGTCCACGCCCTGGGCGCCGAACAGCCGCCAGCCGGGCGGCAGGTGCAGCACGGCGCTAACGTGGCGGAAATCCTGTTGCCAGCCGCTCACCGGCCAGCGCCGCGAATCGCCTTCTCCCCGGCTGTCGGCGACCAGGTTCAAGGCGCCGCGCCTGAGTTCCACGCCTGTCCCGAGTTCGGTCGAAGGACCGGCCGCGCCGTGTTCCGCGCGGCGGGTGATGAGTTGCGGCTGTCCGTCCACCCGCACTTGCCCCACATTCAATTCCTGTTCCGCGTCCAGGCGCCAACCGCGCGTCATGCGGCCGCTGACGGTGTCGCGCACGGTGTAGCCGTTGCCGGAAAAGTCCAGCCACAGCTCGCGGTGCAACTGCAGTTGATCCGGTTCGGGGTCCGGGTCGCCGCGGCGCAGCAGGTTGAAATGCATGCGGGCCAGGCTTTCCATGCGGTAGGCGGGCAGGTTTTTCCATTCCTCGGGCAGGCTGGTCTGGGACGGATCGAGCGGCGGCGCTCCTTCCACATCCACCAGGCGCTGTTCCCGCCGCGCGGCGAAGGACCAGATTTCATCGGCGGGCCAGGGTTCGGCGGCGGCGGGGCGGAGAATTTCCGTCACCGGGCCCGGCGCGCGGGCGGCCAGTTCCACCGTCCAGCTCCCCGGCCTTACCTGCAAACGCAGCCGGCCGTCGTTTTCCAGCCGTGCGGGCAACGGGCTGTTCAGACTGAGGGGAATGAAGCCTTCCGGCAAGGCGGGGCCAAGAACCAGTTCCCGCTGCCGCCCGGAAACGTCCAGCGCCAGGCGCGTGGCCAGCAGCAAGGGCGTGGCGTCGTCGATCCGGCGGAACACGCGCAGGTCGAGCCGCTCTTCCTCTTCCGCAGCCGATGCGGCGCGGCCGGCGCTCAGCCACAGGCGTCCCTCCTGGTCGAGGGAGGGCTGGGCCACGTCCCGGCCGTTCAGATTCAGGCTCACCAGTCCCGACTCGGGCGGCACGGACAGGTTCTCCGGCGACGTTTCCCAGGCAAAACGGCCGCTGAGAACATGCGCGCCCGGGGCCAGTTTCACCGCCGGCCGGCCATCGCGTTCCAGCACGACGGCCGGCTGGCCGTCCAGCGTGACCGTTAACGGCCAGACCTCGGCGTCGCCGGGCAGCGCCACCCAGGCCTCCCGGTACACCCGCCAGTCGGCGCGAAAGGTGCCGCCTTTGTCGTCCAGCTTCAGTTCCAGGCGAGACGGCCAGACGCAGCGATGCTCCTTGCCGTTGCCGTACAGGAAGGGACAGGCTCGTTCCTCCTCGTCCTGCAATACCCAGGGAATCCAGGAACGCAGGGGATCCGGCGTCTCGACAGGTGTCAGCGGGCGGGCGTCGGCGGACATCCAGAAGGCCAGGCTGAGCAGGAAGAACAGGGTGCGCATCGTGCGTCTCCAGTGCGGGAAAGCTCGGGCAAGTATAGACACCTCAATCATTTGAGGTGTTGGCACGGTCTCGCGGCTTCCTGGAAAGAAACGAGTGTCAGCCTGTGGGGTTCGGCTCCTTCCCCCTACGGGGGAAGGCTGGGATGGGGGCGATCAAATTGGCCGAAGACCTTGTTTTAGCTCGCCCCCACCCTGGCCCTCCCCCGTGGGGGGAGGGAAAAAATGGCTCGGTTCCACTTCGGCTGAACATTGGTTTAATCAAGTGCGGCTTTGACCGGTAGGCCGTGGATTGCTAGCATATTGCTAGCGTCCTTTGGGGAGAAATATCATGCCTACACTGGTGTTGCGGGGAGTTCCCGGAGAGCTTTACGAGCGCCTCAAACTGGCGGCGCAAAATCACCGCCGTTCCTTGACCCAGGAAACCATCCTGCGGCTGGAGCAGAGCATCGCACCGCGGGAGACCGCCAAGCCTTCCGTGGAGCAACTGGCAAATTGGCTGCAGAACGAGGTCTGGACTTTACCGGTTTTGGACCAAAGGCCGGCGGATGAAATCCTGGGCTATAACGAACATGGCTGTTTCGACTGAAATAGTGCTGGATACCAGCGCCCTGATCGCCGTCCTGGCCAACGAGGCGGAAGCTGCCGACATGCTGCGCGCGCTGACCGGGCCGCAACGGCTGCTGATTTCCGCCGCTTCCAAAACCGAATTGCTGATCGTGATCGAATCGCGCTTGGGACCGGCCGGAGTCGCCAAGGCCTCGCAGTTGCTGGCAGTGCTGGGCGTGGAAACCGTTCCCGTGGACGATGCCCTGGCGGACCTGGCGGCCGACGCCTTGTTCAGGTGGGGCAAGGGCCGGCATCCGGCCCGGCTTAATTTCGGCGATTCCTTTGCCTATGCCTTGGCCAAACAGTTGAATGCACCGTTGCTGTTCAAGGGTAACGACTTCTCCCATACCGATCTTCAATCCGCTCTCCTGTGACGGGATTTGCCCAACAATAGAAACCATGGATTACAAAAACACCCTCAACCTTCCCACCACCGCTTTCCCCATGAAGGCCAACCTGGCCCAGCGCGAGCCGGAACAGGTGCAGCGCTGGCAGGAGCAGGACATCTACCGGAAGATTCGCGCCGCTTTCGCCGGCCGGCCCAAGTTCGTGCTCCACGACGGCCCGCCCTATGCCAACGGCGAAATCCACATCGGCCATGCCGTCAACAAGGTGCTCAAGGACATCATCGTCAAGGCCAGGACCCTGGAGGGTTGCGACGCGCCCTACGTGCCGGGCTGGGACTGCCACGGCCTGCCCATCGAATTGCAGGTGGAAAAGAAAGTGGGCAAGGCGGGGCACAAGGTAACTCCAGCGGAATTCCGCAAGGCCTGCCGCGACTACGCCGCCGCCCAGGTGGACAGCCAGCGCAAGGATTTCATCCGCCTCGGCGTGTTCGGCGACTGGGAAAATCCCTATCTCACCATGGACTTCAAGTTCGAGGCCGACATCGTGCGCGCCTTGGGCCGCGTGTGCGCCAACGGCCATCTGACTCAGGGGGTGAAGCCGGTGTACTGGTGCTGCGACTGCGGCTCGGCCCTGGCGGAAGCGGAAGTGGAGTACGAGAACAAGCGTTCCATCGCGGTCGACGTGCGCTTCAAGGCGGTGGATGCGGCCGACTTCGTGAATCGTCTGCACCACGTGGGCAATAACGCCGGCGAGGGGCCGATTTCGGTGGTCATCTGGACCACCACGCCCTGGACTTTGCCGGCCAACCAGGCGGTGGCCTTGAACGCCGAACTGGATTACGCCCTGGTGCAGTGCACGGGCGCCCAGGGCACGGAACGGCTCTTGATCGCCGAAGCGTTGCTGAAAGACGTCATGGCGCGCTACGGCGTGGACGATTACCGCGTGGTGGCCTACGGCAAGGGCGCGGCGCTGGAAGGCGCCCAGTTGAAGCATCCTTTCTACTACCGCCAGGTTCCGGTCATTCTCGGCGAGCACGTCACCCTGGAAGCCGGCACCGGCGCCGTGCACACCGCGCCCGGCCATGGCCAGGAAGACTTCGTGGTGGGCCAGAAGTACGGCCTGCACGTGGACAACCCGGTGGGCGACAGTGGGGTGTTCCTGCCCGGCACCGAGTATTTCGCCGGCGAGCACGTGCTGCATGCCAACACCCACGTGGTCGAAGTGCTGAAGGAGCACCGGGCGCTGGTGAAGGAAGCGGCCCTGGAACACAGCTACCCCCACTGCTGGCGGCACAAGACGCCGGTGATCTTCCGCGCCACGCCCCAGTGGTTCATCGCCATGGACCATCACGGCCTGCGCGACAAGGCCCTGGAAGAAATCCGCAAAGTGGGCTGGGTCCCCGACTGGGGCCAGGCGCGCATCGAGGGCATGGTGGGCGGCCGTCCCGACTGGTGCGTATCGCGCCAGCGTACCTGGGGCGCGCCGATTACCTTGTTCGTGCATCGGGAGACGGGCGAACTGCATCCGAAGACTTCCGAGCTGATCGAAGCTGTGGCGCGGCGCATCGAACAGGGCGGCATCGACGCCTGGTTCGGGCTGGAAGCCGCGGAATTGCTGGGCGACGAGGCCGAGCACTACAGCAAGATCAAGGACACCCTGGACGTGTGGTTCGATTCCGGCGTCACCCACTACGCCGTGCTCAACCGCCGCGAAGAACTGCATTTTCCCGCCGATCTGTATCTGGAAGGTTCCGACCAGCACCGCGGCTGGTTCCAGTCCTCGCTCCTGGCGTCCATCGCCGTGCACGGCGCGGCGCCTTACAGGCAGGTGCTGACCCATGGTTTCACAGTGTACCAGCACGGCAACAAGATGTCCAAGTCCAAGGGCAACGTGGTCGCGCCGCAGAAGGTCTTCAACAGCCTGGGGGCGGACGTGCTGCGCCTGTGGGTGGCGGCCACCGACTACAGCGCCGAAATGCGCGTGTCGGACGAAATCCTCAAGCGCGTATCCGACGTCTACCGCCGTCTGCGCAACACCGCGCGCTACCTGCTGGCTAATCTGGACGGCTTCGAGCCGGCGCGCGATCTGGCCAAGCCCGAAGACATGCTGGAACTGGACCGCTGGGCCGTGGACCGGGCGTATCAGTTGCAGCAGGAAGTGAGCGCCGCCTACGACAGCTACCAGTTCCACCTGGTTTACCAGAAGGTGCACCACTTCTGTTCGGTGGATCTGGGCAGCTTCTACCTGGACGTGTTGAAAGACCGCGTTTACACGTTGCGCACCGACAGCCTGGCGCGCCGCTCCGGACAAAGCGCCATGTACCACATCGCCCAGGCCCTGGCGCGCTGGCTGGCGCCGATTCTGAGCTTTACCGCCGAGGAAATTTTCCAGCATCTGCCGGGTGCAAAAGCCGAATCGGTGTTTCTCGCCACCTGGTACGACGGCTTGTTCGCGGCGGAAGAGCAGCGCGCGTTGTGGGACGGCGTGCTCAGCGTGCGCGAAGCGGTTTCCAGGGAGTTGGAAAAGCTGCGCGTCGCCGGCGGCATCGGCTCTTCCCTGGATGCGGAGGTGGACATTTACTGCGATGCCGGGTGGCAGGAGCGCCTGCAGGCGATCGGCGACGAACTGCGCTTCGTGTTCATCACTTCGGAAGCGCGCGTCCTGCCCCTGGAGCGGGCGGGAAGCACCGCGGTGGCGGTGGAACTGGAGGGAATCCGACTGGACGTGGCGCCGTCCGGGAACGCCAAGTGCGTACGCTGCTGGCACCACCGGGAAGACGTGGGCGGCCATGCCGACCATCCGGAACTGTGCGGCCGCTGCGTGGACAACGTGGCCGGCGGCGGGGAAACCCGGCGTTACGCCTGATGCTGCGCTGGCTGTGGCTGTCGGCGCTGGTGCTGGTGCTCGACCAGGTCAGCAAGCTGTGGGTGGATCATGCGTTCCGCTTGCACGAAAGTCTGCAACTGACGCCCTTCTTCAATCTCACCTATCTGCGCAACACCGGCGCGGCCTTCAGTTTCCTGGGGGATGCGGGGGGCTGGCAGCGCTGGCTGTTCATGGGCCTGGCGCTTGCCGCCAGCGTCTTGCTGGGTTGGTGGTTGTGGACCTTGCAGTGCGGAAAACGGCTGGAAGCGGCGGGGATTGCCCTGATTCTGGGCGGCGCGCTCGGCAACCTGATCGACCGCACGCTGTACGGCTACGTCATCGACTTTTTCGACTTCCATGTGGGCACCTGGCACTTCGCCGCCTTCAACGTGGCGGATTCGGCCATCACCGTCGGCGTGGGACTGCTGTTGCTGGATTCGCTGCTGAACGGCGCGGAGAAGGAAGCCTGACGGCACGGCCGTCAAAGTTTCAGGCGGTTCCAATCGAAGGCGGGACCGGGGTCGGTCTTGCGCCCGGGTGCGATGTGACAGTGGCCGACGATCCTCTCCGCCGTGATGGCGGGCCAGGCGGCGCGCAGCACCGGGATGACTTGCGCGAGCCGCAGGTATTGCGCCTCCGCGTAGGGAAGCGTATCGGTGCCTTCCAGTTCGATGCCGATGGAATAGTCGTTGCACCGTTCCCGGCCCTGAAAGCAGGAAACGCCCGCGTGCCAGGCGCGCCGCTGGAACGGCACGTATTGCACCAGTTCCCCGTCGCGGCGGATCAGCAGATGGCTGGAAACCTCCAAGCCGCGAATCGCGGCAAAATAGGGATGAGCGTCGGCGGCGAGCGTGCCGGTGAATAGCCGGTCGATCCAGGGGCCGCCGAATTCGCCCGGCGGCAGGCTGATGCCGTGGACGACAATCAGGGAGATGTCGTCCGGACCGGGGCGCTCGTCGCAATGGGGGGACGGCGTGCGGCGCGCGTTTGTCAGCCAGCCGTTCTCGATGCGCGGAAGACCGATCATGCGGTTCGACAGAAAGGCGTGCAGCCGTGTATCATTGTAAAATTTTCCGTCATGTTCCCGGCGTGGGCATGGAGGACGGGCCAGGGATGCCCTAAGGTTTGCCGCGCGCGTTGCGCGCGTTGTAAAGAATGTCGAAAAACACGGGATGAACTATGCAAGTACCACTCGATATCACGTTCCGGGGAATTCCCCATTCCGATGCCGTGGAAACGCGCATTCGCGAAAAAACCACCAAGCTGGAGCAACTGTGCAGTCAGATTATCAGTTGCAAGGTCGCGGTGGAGGCGGAACACCACCATCAGCACCAAGGGAACCTCTACCATGTGCGTATCGACCTGAGCGTTCCCAACAGGCAAATCGTGGTTAGCCGCGAGCATCACGACAAGCAGGCCCACGAGGACGTGTACGTGGCCTTGCGCGATGCCTTCGACGCGGCGCGCCGCCAGTTGGAAAACTACGTGCACCGCGACGACTGATCGTTTTCCCGGAATGCGTCTTGTAGCGCATCCGGTACAAAAAAGCCCTTCCGGTTCGGCCGGAAGGGCTTTTTTTGTGCGGCCCTGCTTAGCCGCGCAGCAGCACGTCGCGCAGGTCGAGGATGGCGGCGTTGGCGCGGGCGATGTAGTTGGCCAGGGTGACCGAGTAATTGGAAAACAGCCCGAAGCCGCTGCCGTTGAGCACCACCGGACTGAGCGTCGCCGCCTGCGCGTATTCCAGTTCGCGGGCGATCTGCTGGGTGGTGGTCATGGCGTTCTTGCCTTCCAGGGATTCGCGGAAATCCACCTCCACCGCTTCCATGATGTGCAGCAGCGCCCAGGTGTGGCCCCGGGCTTCGTAGAAGATGTCGTCCACTTGCAGCCACGGCGTTTTCGGCAGCAGGGTGATTTCCGCGCCTTGCTGGAATTCGTGGATGTCGGTGCTGGCGGACAGGCGTAGGGAAATGCTGCCCAGGCGCTTGTCGAGGACTTCCAGATACTGGCGCAGGTTGTCGGCGCGGGCCTGGAACTGGGCGTCGCCGGTATTGCGCAATACCCGCTCCGCATAACGGTATAGGGCGTGCAGGCCTTTTTCGTACTCGGATTCGGAGGACGGCAAGCCCCACGACATGTGATCGTAATACAACTGGGGTTCGCCGATGGCGAGATCCGGGTCTTCCTTGGACTGGGACTGGGCGCGGGAGAACTGGTTGCGCAAGGCCGTCACCGCGTCGCGCAAGGCCACCAGTGCGCCGTATTCCCAGTTGGGCATGTTGTCCAGCAGGATGCTCGGCAGGGTCACGTCGTTGGCGATGTAGCCGCCGCGCTTGTAGAGGATGGTTTCGGCGATGTTGATGGCGGTCGCCGTGTAGGTGTAGCCGACCGGCAGGCGCGTTTTTTCGGTCAGATTGGCCCGCTTGAGAGCGGCTTCCTCAATGTTGAACGGCTTGGGCTCGATGCTCCAGTACCAGCCCAGCCCGTAAATCAACAAGCCGATGGCCGACAGTACGGTCAGCGCCGTCCACAAAAGCCCCCTCTCCTTTCCGGGAGTATCCAGCAAGGCGCTCAGCGAATCCGGGGCTTTCTTCTGCGGCAACGACATGACGGCAGTCCGTGGAGGGTCTTTTAACTCGATTTAGCTTAGCAGAAAACGCACTCAGGATGGGAAAAGGCCGGGGGAAGGTGCGTTTCGGAAACCGCTGCAGAGG
The DNA here is from genome assembly GCA_035293245.1 of Methylococcaceae bacterium. GTDB lineage: Bacteria > Pseudomonadota > Gammaproteobacteria > Methylococcales > Methylococcaceae > DATDOO01. Next base: position 2,815 of record DATDOO010000071.1, on the reverse strand, counting down.
AACATGCAGGAATCGCGTCAGGGCGTTGCGGCTATTTGCCGATGCAAAATTCCGAGAATATCCGCCCCAGCAACTCGTCGCTGCTGATCTTGCCGACGATTTCGCCCAGACTCTCCCCCGCGAGGCGCAATTCTTCGGCGATCAGTTCCGCATAGCCGTCTTGCGCATGGCGTATGGCCCGTTGCACGGCTTGGGAAGCCTGGTCCAGGGCGTCCAAATGACGGCGGCGGGCACTGAAGGCGCCGTCGCCTTCCGGGTCGTAACCCGCGCAGGACTTGAGGTGCTCGCGCAGGAGGTCGAGTCCTGCGCCGCTTTTCACCGACAGGGATACGGCGACGCCGCGCAGCGTCTGTTGCAGTTGCGGCGGACGCCCGGTGAGGTCGATCTTGTTGCGGATCACCGTCGTCGGGATACGGGGCGGGAACTGTTCCAAAAGGCTCTCGTCTTCCCCATGATCGGCGGCGCTGTCGTCGCAGAGAAGCAGAATGCGGTCGGCCTGTTCGATCTGGGCGCGGGCGCGGCGGACACCTTCCTGCTCCACCGGGTCGTCGGAGTCGCGCAGGCCGGCGGTGTCGATGATGTGCAGCGGCAGGCCGTCGATGTGGATGTGCTCGCGCAGCACGTCGCGGGTGGTGCCGGGCCGGTCGGCGACGATGGCGCTGTCCCGGCCGCTCAGGGCGTTGAGCAGGCTGGATTTGCCGGCGTTGGGCCGGCCGGCGAGAACTAAGGTCATGCCTTCGCGCAGCAGCCGTCCTTGTCCCGCGGCGCGGCACACGCGCGCCAAGTCGTCCTGAAGGGCCGCCAATTTGGCGGCGATGTCGCCTTCGGCGAGAAAGTCGATGTCCTCGTCGGAAAAATCCAGCGCCGCTTCCACGTAGACGCGCAACTCGGTCAGGCGGGTCTCGAAGAGCCGGATTTTTTCCGAGAATTCGCCTTCCAGGGAGCGTTGCGCCGCGCGCAGGGCCAGTTCGCTGCCGCTGTCGATGAGATCGGCGACGGCTTCGGCCTGGGCCAGGTCCAGCTTGCCGTTGAGATAGGCGCGCAGGGTGAATTCGCCGGGCCGGGCGAGGCGCGCGCCGAGTTCGAGGGCGCGGGCGACCAGGCGGTCGAGCAGCAGCGGATTGCCGTGGCCGTGCAGTTCCAGCACGTCCTCGCCGGTGTAGGAGCGCGGCGCGGGGAAATAAAGCGCCACTCCCCGGTCGATGGCCGCTCCTGCCGCATCCAGGAAAGAAACAAAATGCGCCTGGCGGGGTTCGAGCACGCGGCGGAGCATGCCGCTCAGGAACGGGGCGAGATCGGGGCCGGAGAGGCGGACGATGCCCACGCCCCCGCGTCCGTGCGGGGTGGCGATGGCGGCGATGGGGTCGCGGTCGGGCGAGGTTAAGAGGGCCTCGCCCCGAGACTCAGGCGCTGCGTTCAATCACGCGGGTGATATGCCACTGCTGAACGATGGACAAGGAGTTGTTGACCACCCAGTACAGCACCAGCCCGGAGGGGAAGAAGGCAAAAAACACGGTGAAGATGAACGGGAACATCTTGAGGATCTTTTCCTGCATCGGGTCCATGCTGGAAGGGTTGAGCTTCTGCTGGATCCACATGGTGACGCCCATCAGCAGCGGCAGCAGGAAGTAGGGGTCCATCGCGGAAAGGTCGTCGAGCCAGAGGAAGAACGGCGCCTGGCGCAACTGGACGCTCTCCGCCAGCACCCAGTACAGGGAGATGAACACCGGAATCTGGATGAGAATCGGCAGGCAGCCGCCCAGCGGATTGACCTTTTCCTTGCGGTACAGATCCATCATGGCCTGGTTGAAGCGCTGCTTGTCGGACCCGAACTGCTCCTTGAGGGACTGCAGGCGGGGTTGCAGCTTGCGCATCCGCGCCATGGAGCGGTAGCTGGACTCGGAGAGCTTGTAGAACAGCAGCTTGATGACCAGCGTGACCGTGATGATGGCGATGCCCCAGTTGTGGAACAGCCCGTAGCTTTTTTGCATCAGCCAGAAAATCGGCTTGGCGATGACGGTGAGGACGCCGTAATCCTCGGTCAGTTCCAGGCCGGTGGCCGCTTGCTCCATCTGCTTTTGCAGCTTGGGACCGGCGAACAGCCCGGCGGAAACCGTGGCCTGCTGGCCGGCGGGTACCTCGATGTCGTCGGAGGAAGCGCCCAGCAGGTAACGCATCCCCGGCAGCTTCTTGCTGTAGAAGGTGTTTTTCCCTTCGGCCGGCGGAATCCAGGCCGCGACGAAATAGTGCTGGATCATCGCAAACCAGCCGCCCGTGGCGGTGCGGTTGAGGTTGCTGCCTTCCATGTCGTCGAAGTCCAGTTTCTTGTATTTGTCCTCGGCGTTGTAATACACGCCGCCGGTGTAGCTGCGCACCAGTTGCGAGCCGGATTTGGCGGGGCGGGCGCGTTGCAGCTGCGTGTAGGGGCGGGCGCGCCAGGCGGCGTCGCTGTCGTTCTTGACGGCGTGCTCCACGCCGATCAGGTAGCTGCCGCGCTTGAAGACAAACGTCTTGGTGACGCTCACACCTTTGGCGTCGCGCCACGTCAGCGGCACGCGCAGTGCGTCCTGGCCCTCCGCCAGAGCGAAGCTGTCGCTTTCCGCCTGCCAGATCGCCAGGTGATTCGGCGCGTCGCCGCTGGAGGTCAGGAGGCCGCTCTGGACGATGTGCCAGTCGGCCGGATCGTCGTTCAAGAGGCGCACTTTCTTGTCCGGCTGATCCTTGGCGTCCGGGTAGGCGAGCAAGTCCATGACGCGGATGTCGCCGCCCTGGGTGTCGATTTCCAGCCGCAAGAGGTCGGTGGCGACCCGGATGC
>DATDOO010000070.1:0-2293 GCA_035293245.1 Methylococcaceae bacterium | reverse complement strand
TCGGCGTTTCATGGCGAGTTGGCGGCGTTTCCTGGAAGCGCCCGCCCCGCCCCGTCCCGCTCAGCGGCCGGCCCGCGTCGCCATCGGCGACCTGGCGGCGCGCCGGATCCGCAAGCTGCGCAAGCGCGCCGTGCGGCAGGGAAGCGTCATCGATCCGCAAAGCCCACCCGAGGATTTGCACGCCCTGCGCAAAACGTGCAAGAAGCTGCGCTACGTGCTGGAGTTTTACCGGGGACTGGCCCCGCCGGGGAAAGTCGATCGTCTGGTGGACGATCTCAAGGCGCTGCAGGAAATTCTCGGCGACTACCAGGACGGAGCGGTGCACGCCGCCCTGCTGCACGAACTGGCGGGTTCCCTGCCACGCCGCACAACCGCGGTGGAAACGCTGATGGAACTCGGCGTCCGCTTGGAGAGGGAGCGGCTCCGACAAGAGGAGGCCCGCGCGGCGTTCCACAAGGTCTTCCGTCATTTCGCCGGCGACAAGGACCGGGCGCGCTACCGCGCCTTGTTCAAGAGCGCTATTTCTCCTGCATGATGAATCCCAGCTTGGTCACCCCGGCATGCTGGGCGATGGCCATCGCCTCGGCGACCTTGCCGTAGGGTACGGCGGCGTCCGCCTGGAACTGCACGGTCATTTCCGGATCGCTTTGCGCCTGGTTGCGCAGGCGTTCTTCCAGTCCTTCCCACGGCTGCGGCTGTTCATTCACGGTCAGTTCCCCTTGCGCGCCGATACTTAAGGTCAGCGCCTTCGGATCCGGCAGCGACTCCGTCTTTTCCGTTTTCGGCAGCTTCACGTGCACCGCCTGGGTCAGCAGCGGCGCAGTAACGATGAACACCACCAGCAGCACCAGCATCACGTCCACCAGCGGCGTGACGTTGATCTCGCTCATCGCCTCGCCGGAGGAGTCTTCGCTCTTGAAGGCCATGTTACGCACCCCCGGCTGGTTTCAGGCCGGACTTGACGGCCAGGTTGAGGAAATCGGTGGCGAAGTACTCCAGCTCCGCCTCGCCCAGCTTGATGCGGCGCAGAAAGAAGTTGTAAGCCAGCACCGCCGGAATCGCCGCGGCGATGCCGATGGCGGTGGCGATCAGCGCCTCGCCGATGGGGCCCGCAACCACGTCGAGACTGGCGGAACCGGCTTTGCTGATGTCCTGGAGGGCGTGCATGATGCCCCACACCGTGCCGAACAGGCCGACGAAGGGCGAAGTGCTGCCGATGCTCGCCAGCACCGACAGGCCGGATTCGAGCGCCTTGCGCTCCTTGCTGATCTGCTGGCGCAGGGAACGCTCCAGGATCGACTGGATGTCGCCGCTCAGTTCCAGCAGCCGGGAGCCGCTTTGCAGGTCCTTGAGCACGCCGAAACCGGAGCCGGCGATGCGCCCCAGGGAGCTGGCGGCGTGATCCAGGCCCGCCGCCGCCGCCAGGTCCACCGCGTTCCAGAACGCCCGCGCGTAGGACTGGTTGCCCTGGGCGATGCGCCACAGGGTCCAGCTCTTGGAGAAGATGATGCACCAGGTCAGGACGGAAAAGCCGACCAGCACCCACAGGGTGACCTGGACGACGACGGAGGTCGATGAAGACAGCTCGAACATGTTTAGTTTCCTTGGCGTTTCAGCTTGAATTCAATGGGAATGATGACCCAGCTAGCCACCGGGGCGTTGCCCTCTCGGGCGGGGACGAAGCGCCAGTTCCTGACCTGCTCTCCGGCGGATTCGTCCAGGACGTCGTGGCCGCTGCCGCGCTCGATGCGCACCTCGCCGGCCGCGCCGCTGGCCAGGACGCGCACGCGCAGCAATACCGTTCCTTCCCAGTGCCGCTCCAGGGCCAGGCGGGGATAGCGGGTCGGGGGGTTGCTGAGCGAGGCGGAGCGGTAATTGGCCTCGACGAACGGCGCCGGGGCGGGTGGTTTTTCCGCGGGTGGCGCCTCCATCGAAGGCGCGGGCGGTGCAGGTTGCGGCTCCGGCTGAATGTCGGGCTTCGGCGGTGCGGACTTTTTGGGCAGGGGTTTCTTGGCCGGCTTCGGTTCCGGTTTGGGTTCCGGCTTGGGGGGTGGTGGCGGTGCGGGGGGCGGGGGAGCGGGTTCTGCCTTGGGCGGAGCCGCGACCAGCGCCACTTCGACGATACGCGGCGTCTGCACCGGCACGGTTTCGACGGAAAAATTCCGGTACGCCTGCCATGCCATGCCGTGCAGCGCCAGCGACACGGCCAGGGCCAGCAGCGGTTCGCGCCAGCGGTATTCTTCCGCGGGCATCAAACCTCGACCACGGTGCCCAGTTCCATCACCCGCTCCAC
>DATDOO010000069.1:0-6613 GCA_035293245.1 Methylococcaceae bacterium | reverse complement strand
GGTCAGCGCCCGCCATTCCAGCATCGACTGCCCGGTGCCGTCCGGCGTCGTTTCGACGCGATAGCGGCCGTTGTCCATCACGCAGGAACGCGGAGAAGTTACGGGAAGCATGAAGGTCTCCTTGAGTGGATTTCAAAACGGCGCGGGCAGCGTCAGGTCCGCGGGCAAGTCGCTGATTACCGTATCATTTGCGGGGGCATCGGCGGAAGCCCCGTTGCCCGGCGGGCGCACCCGCACCCTGCCGGACGGAACGCGCAGGCCGCCCCCCACCGTGAGATGCAGAGCGCCGGTTGGACTACGGCGCAACCGATAGTTCAAGACACCGAAATGGGTAGGCAGATTCTCCACCGCCACGCCCTCCCCTTCCAGCCACGCCGCCGGCAAACCCGCGGCCAGGATCAGGGCGTCACCGTCTTCATAAGCGAACAGATCGCGAACGGCGCGGATGTATTCCGCGCCGATCCAGGCGTGCGGCAGGTCGCCGAGAAATTTGCCGCTTCTCCCATCCGACCACACGATCTCCGGCCACTGCCGCCAGCCGGCGGGCCGTCGGCCTTCGAGCATGGCGTCCAGCAGTTCCACGGCCTTGCCCCGCTGGCCCAGCCGCAAAAATGCCCCGGCATTGCGAATCTCATAGGGCGTGTAGGCCTCCTCCTGCAATTGCCCCGAGCGCCGCCTGGCCAGATGGACAGCATACTCCGCGTAGGTCTGCCGAAGAGCGTCCTGGGGCAAAGAAGGCGCGAGACCGGTCGGCGCGAAAGCAATGGCGGTGGCGGTGGGATCGAAGTCGCCGAGGTCGGCGGAAGCCGGAATGGTCTTCAACCCTTTTTCGGCCATGATCGCCTGGATGGAAGCCAGCAGGTCGGCGCGGAAGGCATCGCGCCAGGCGGCAAATTCGCGGCCCTTCTCGCCTTCGCCCAATTCGCCGGCCAGCCAGGCCGCGTCCACCAGGCCCTTGTAGGCCCAGAAATCATCCCAGTAGGAATGCACCGCCTGCTTGGCGTAACCCTCGTGGCTGATGGATTCCGGCAACAGGCCGAAAAACTTGCGCTTACCCGGCTGGGCATAGTCGGGAATCAGGCGCTGCCGGCGCAGAAAATCGATGCGCTGCGCCGCCCGCGCCGCGTGGGGCCACAGTTCCCGCAACAGCGACCGGTCGCGGGTGAAGCGGTAATACTCCGCCAGGGCGAAGATGAACTCGCCTTCGCTGTCGTGCTCCGGCGTCGGGTCCGCGCCGCGCCCGTCCACGCAGCAGGGGACGCCGCCGTGTTCGAATTGATAGGCCGCGTAGGCGCGCAGGAAATCCCGCGCCGCATCGGGGTGGCCGAACTTGAGCAGGGCGTCGGCCATGAGCGCGGCATCGCGAATCCAGGTGCGGGCGTAGGTCCGCGATCCCGGCTGCAGCATGGCCCCGTCCCGGTGGACGAGGATATGGGCCAGGGCGGTGCGCAGGCTATCTTCATAGTGTTGCGCGTTCGGCAACCGGATACGCACGCGATCCAGCTTCTCGCGCCACTCCGACAGAACGCGCCGGCGCGTGTCCGGACAGGGATCGGCGGCCGGCAGCCCCCCCTTCCCCGCCGTCCAGGCGACACAGATATCGCCACTGGCGGAGGGGGCCAGGTCCAGACTAAAACCCAGCGCGGCGGACGCCTCGCCGCTGGAGGACTGCGCGGCCGGTTGGCCCTTCCGCCGCTGCGTCACCAGAGCGTCGGCCAGACTACCCGGGCGGGTTGGCAAAGCAACCAAGCGCCGGGGCCCCGGCCAGAAACGCAGCGCGGCATCGTCGACCCGCAGGGTGCTTTTCTCCAGACGCAGCGCATGAATAGGGGAAAAGCCGCCGGTGAGATTGAGCGTCTGCCAAGGTGGCAGGACCTGAAACGGCCGTGCCGCAAGCCAGAGGGTAACCGTGCGCCGCTTCGCGCTTTCGTTGTTCAGCCGGTAGCGGACGTACACCGTTTCCTTGCCCGGCCCCGCCCCGCCGAACGGACTGACTTCCAGGCTCAGTCCTGCGACCCGCCAGCGCACCAGGGGCAGGGCGTCGGCTTCCAAAGCCTGCTCCCGCCGAACGTCGTCCCAGGTCATGACTTTTCCCTCCGTCTCCACCCAGGGCTCCAGGCGGAAACCGCCCCGGTCCGCTTCGACCGCGCCATCTTCCCCCAGCAAGGCTTCGCGATTCGCCCCATCGGCTCCGGCGACGGTCCAGTACACGGCCTCGCCCAGGAACTCCCGCGGCAAGACACCCCGCCGTTCCGCCCGTGCCGCCGCAACGAAAGGAGCATTACGATCCTGGTTGTCGGATGCAGCGGCCGGGGGAATTGCGACCAACCCCGCGGCCAGCAGCAGTGACAAATTGAAAAGTGACATGGGTGCTCGGAAAAGATTGCCGCCGATTGTGCCCCAAGGCATCGCCCTGTGGAAAGGCGGCCGGCACCGGAAATGCGTAAAATCAAACCGGTTCTTTCCGCAACCGAACTCATGACTACCGCGACCCACATCCCCAGTCCCGACCCGCGCATCACCGGCGTCGTCCTCGCCGGTGGCTTGGCGCGGCGCATGGGCGGGCGGGACAAGGGACTGATCGAATGCGCCGGACGGCCCTTGACCGCCTATGCACTGGACGCGCTGCGGCAAGTCGCGCCACGGGTCCTGATCAACGCCAACCGCCATCTGGAAGAATACCGGCGCTTTGGCGTACCGGTATTCCCGGACGCGAGCGGCGATTTCGAAGGCCCCCTGGCCGGCATGCTCGCGGCCTTGCACGCGGCGGATACGCCGCTGGTGCTGACCGTGCCCTGCGACTGCCCCCTGCTGCAAGGCGCCTGGCTCCATCGCCTCATCGAACACCGCGACGCCGAGGGCGCGGAAATCTCAGCGGCGCACGACGGCGAACGCCTAAATCCGGTGTTTGCCTTGCTCGACCGCCGCCTGGAACCCGACCTGGCGGCCTATCTCGCCGGCGGAGAACGCAAGATCGACCGGTGGATGCGCCGTCACCACGTGGCGGTGGTCGATTTCAGCGACCATGCGGAAATGTTCCTCAACGCCAACACGCCGGAAGAACTGGCCGAACTGGAAAGACGATGCGCCATGCCATCGAAATGACCCGCGCAGGTCTCGCCTCCTGCCATCCGGCCACCGCCCTCGACGAGCGCGGCCAGCCGCGCGAACTGGAACTGGCCGGCGAACGGGCGCTCACCCTGTACCTGGACAAGCGGGAAATCGTCACCTTGATGACCATCGGCGCCGAACCGGAACTCCTCACCCTGGGCTATTTGCGCAACCAGGGGCTGGTGGGCGACTTGCACGACATCCTCTCCGTGCAGGTGGACTGGGAAAGCGAGGCGGTCGCGGTGACCACCCGCAGCGCTTCGGAAGCCTTCCTGGGCAAACTGGAAAAACGCACCGTCACCACCGGCTGCGGCCAGGGTACGGCCTTCGGCCGGCTGCTGGACCAGTTGCGGCCCATCGAAGCACAGGGAATCCAGGTTCGGCAGTCCACCCTGTACGACCTGCTCAATGCCATGCGCGCCTTCAACGACGTCTACCAGCGCGCCGGAGCGGTGCACGGTTGCGCCCTGTGCAGCGGGAGCCGCATCGACTTCTTCGTGGAGGACGTGGGCCGGCACAACGCGGTGGACGCCATCGCCGGCTACATGTGGCTGAACGGCATCGACGGCGAAGACAAGATTTTCTACACCACCGGTCGCCTGACTTCGGAAATGGTCATCAAGGCCACGCAGATGGGCATTCCCGTGCTCCTGTCCCGTTCCGGACTCACCATGATGGGGCTGGAGCTGGCGCGCCAGGCGGGGCTGACGCTCATCGCCCGGGCGAAAGGACGGCATTTCCTGGTGTTCAACGGCGAGGAACGCATCCTGTTCGACGCCATTCCAGCGGAACCCGCTCCCCTTGCGGACAGCAGCGGCTAATTCCCCGCAGCCGCGGGTTCGACGTGCAGGGCGTAAACCGCATCGCCCTTGGGATTCTCGAAGCGGGTCTCCAGGCGCAATTCCGGACGCGCCGCGAGCTTTGTCTGAAACGACTCGGCGTCCTGCCGGTGGACATGCAACAGCAACCAGTCGTACGCGTCGGTGACAGGTTTCGCAGCCAAGACCGGATTGTCGGCGTATTGCGCCTCACGCGTGTATCCGCGCCCATAGTAAAAATACAAGGTGTCGTCGTTGGCATAGAGCCGCGCTGCAGGCGGCACGTGCGCCTCGGCCCACTCCCCCGCCTCGCGCAGAAAAAGCTTGTAATGCCGGGTGACCATGACCGAATCCACGGTCCAGACCGACAGGGCCACGACGATCACACCTAAGCGGAGCGGATATTTCTTCCACATCCAGTCCAGGCGCGGCAAATATTCGTCCAGCATGCGCGCGGCCGGCAGGCTCAGCAATAACACCAGCAGTCCCGGATAGCGGCCGGAGAGGAACAAATCCCGCAAGGCGAACATCACTACCGGCACGGCCGCGGCGAACATCGCCCACGACAGCACGCTCCATTCGGCCAGGCGCAATCTGCGCTGCCATAGCCCCGCCGCCAGCGGCAAACCCAGCAAGCCCAATCCCCCGACGGTCTGGCGAACGAATATGCCGAGGGCGCCGCCGATCAGAAAAGCGGGGGTATCGCTGATCGACGGTATGCCCTGCAAATGATGGCTCACGACCACCATTTTCCCGGTGAAATCCCCACTCAGCACCGACCAGGACAAGAAACTTTGCAAATATTCGAACCGCCTCAAATAGGTCAAGGGAACGATATCCAGCATGACCAGGGCAATCGCACCCAAAATACCCGCCAGAAATACGATGTTGGCGCGCAGCCAGGCGCTGAAGCGCTGTCGCGGCAGGAAGCAGCAATACAGCGGCAACAACACCGCCAGCGACACACCCTCGATGCGGAACGCTACCGCGGCGAGAACGCACAGTTGCCAGCCCAACGCGTCCTGCCAGCTTCGATGCCGCCGGCAATAACGGACAAAGAACAGGATCGCCCAAACTCCAAAGCACCAGAATCCGAAATCCCGGATCACGTAATTTCGGTATTCGTTGAGAAAAGGCGACAAGAGAATGACCGCCGCGGCCACCCAGACGCGGGGACCGCCGATTTCCCGGTAAAGAAGCACGAACCCCGTGCTTAACGCGGCCAGAAGAACGGCATTCAGGAGATAGCTGGAGGCGACGTAGGACAGGCCGGTCCCGACATGCAGCAGGCCGATCAGCACCGGCAGAAATGGCCAATCGAACTTCGCCAGCGCCGCGCTGCTTCCCTCTTCCACGAAAACTTGCGCCGTATACACGTACCACATGCCGTCGGAGTTCAGCACATCGTCCGTCACCGCGGCGAGCAAGGACAAAACCAGGCTGAAACCGGCCGCCAGCCCGGCGATACGCCGTTCCGAAACCCGTACGGCGCTATCCGGAATGCTCAGGTCAAAGGCCGTCAAGGCTTTCATCGTGCAGGATCTGCAGGTAATCCAGACTTTCCAACTCCCGACGCAAGCGCCGCCGCTCCGCCTCCGTGCCGGTTTTCCGCCCGGCGATTTCCGGATTGAGAATCATGGTGGCGTGATTGATGTGACGGACCTGCCGCGCCAGATCGTACGTGTCGATAAATTCCATGACGAACCCCTGCTCCACCAATTTCCGGTGCAGGGCCTTGCCGGCCGTATCGTCCTCGGAATCGAAGCGCAGCTCGAAACGGCGCAGCAACTCGGTACGATACAAGGCGCAATGACTGCGAAGATAGAGCGCAGGATCGCCATCCTTGCGAGCCCCCGGTTTCTGCAGCCGGGCGCATAGCGCGAACCAGGCGCTTTCCACCCGCTTGGCGAGGCGCTTGTACCAGGGTTTGAACTCCAGCTTCCAACTCCCCACCCCGGCGATGCGCTCGTCCGCCTCGATACGGTCCAGAAGAAAATCCAGCCACTGGGGGGAAATCACGATGGTGTCGGTGTGTATGGACAGGACATACGGCGCCTCGACCCGCGCCAGCCCCAGATCGAGAGCCCGCGCATGGGCGGTGGGTGGCCTCTCGCCGGCCACGGGTTCGCGCTCGATCAGGGTGATCCACGGCAGGCTGCGCAGGTAATCCGTCGACGCGTCCTTGGAGCCGTTGTCGATGACGATGACCTGAACGCGCGCGAGGTCGGTGTATTTGCGCAGCGAACGCAGGCAGAACTTCGTCAGTTCCAGCGTTTTGAAATGGGGAATGAGAACGGAAACACGCGGAGACACGTTATTTGCCATTTGATTCACACGCCCCGCCAGTTCAGCCCCATGGCCTGCCGGGCGAGGGCGCGCCGGGCGAAGGGCAGGCGTTCCACGAGGGCCAGCCCCGCGTTGCGCAGCAGGACGGCGGCGGGATTTTCGGTGGCGAACCAGGTTGCCAGGAAATCGGTCATGCCGATCACCCGGTCGTGCTCGCGCCCGCGCTCGGCGGCGAATGTCTGCAGCATGCCCCGGTCGCCCACGTCACCGCCGCAGACGAGCGTTTCCAGCAGGAGTTCCGCCAGGCGTGCGGCATCGCGCAAACCCAGGTTGTAGCCCTGCCCGGCCACCGGATGCAACTGATGGGCGGCGTTGCCGATCAGCACCGCGCGCTCCGC
>DATDOO010000068.1:0-12429 GCA_035293245.1 Methylococcaceae bacterium | reverse complement strand
CAACGACCAAGCCGCCGCCATCTCCCGCGCCATGGTCGACACCGTACAGCCGATCCTCGTCGAGGGGGCGTCGCGCAAAAATCCGGAACAATTGAGCGGGCGCACCGAAAACAACCGCGTGGTGAACTTCAACGCCCACCCGCGTTGGGTCGGACAAATTGTGGACGTGCTCATTACCGAAGCGCTGCCCAATTCCCTGCGCGGACGACTGGTGGAGTCCTCCCTCCTGGAACGCATCCAGCGCCGGCCATCCACGGCGGCTACCGCCCCCAGCACACTTGCCTAACTCGCCCAACGTCCTGCACCTCAAGCTCGAGCCCGCCGACAACGAACGGCTCGCCAACCTATGCGGCCCATTCGACAGCCATCTGCGCCAGATCGAGCGGCGCCTGGGCGTGGAAATCGCCAACCGGGGCAACGACTTCCAGGTCATCGGCACGGAGCCCGCCGCCCTGGCCGCGCAACGCCTGCTGCAAAGCCTGTTCGACAGTACGCTCCGCGAAGCGCTGACCCCGGAACAGGTCCATCTTTCCCTGCAAGATTCCGCCGTGCAACAACTCTTGGCCCCCGCGCCGTCCGCAAGCGAAAGCGAAATTCCCGGCATCCACACGCGGCGCGGCATCATCCGCGCCCGCGGCGCCAACCAGCAGGCCTATCTCGCCAACATCCTCCGCCACGACATCAACTTCGGCATCGGCCCGGCGGGCACCGGCAAGACCTATCTGGCCGTGGCCTGCGCCGTCGAGGCACTGGAGCGCGAGCGGGTGCGCCGACTGATTCTCGCCCGCCCCGCCGTGGAAGCGGGAGAAAAACTGGGCTTTTTGCCCGGCGACATGGCGCAGAAAGTCGACCCTTACCTGCGCCCGCTGTACGACGCCCTGTACGAGATGCTCGGTTTCGAGCGGGCCGCCAAGCTGCAGGAGCGCAACGTCATCGAGGTGGCGCCCCTGGCCTTCATGCGCGGCAGGACCCTCAACGACTCCTTCATCATTCTCGACGAGGCGCAGAACGCCACGGTCGAACAACTGAAAATGTTCCTCACCCGCGTCGGCTTCGGCTCCACCGCCGTCGTCACCGGCGACATCACCCAGATCGACCTGCCCAAGAACCGTCAGTCGGGTCTGCGCCACGTCATCGAAGTGTTGCGCGAGGTGGAAGGCATCAGTTTCACCTTTTTCACTTCGGCGGACGTGGTGCGCCACCCGTTGGTGCAGCGCATCGTCGCCGCCTATGAAGCCTTCGAGCGCCGCGCTCCCGACGAAACGAATGATCGAAGTTGACATCCAGCATGCCAGCGAACACCCCTCGCTGCCTGCGGAGGGGCGATTTCAGCGCTGGACGGAAGCCGCACTGGCCGGCAGGCACGAAACGGCGGAAGTGCTGATCCGCTTGGTGGATGAAGGCGAAAGCGCCCGATTGAACGCCGACTATCGCGGCAAGAATGATCCGACCAACGTGCTGAGCTTTCCTTTCGAGGTCCCGCCGGGCGTCCCCAACACCCACCTGGGCGACTTGGTGATCTGCGCCCCCGTGGTGGCGCGCGAAGCCGGCGAGCAGGCAAAATCCGTGGAGGCGCACTGGGCGCATCTCACCGTGCACGGCGTTCTGCATCTCCTGGGTTTCGACCACATCGAGGACACGGACGCGGAGCGCATGGAAGCGGAGGAAATCCGCATCCTGCAGTCCCTCGGTTTTCCCAATCCCTACCAAGAACAGTGATGGCCATGAACGACGACCAGACGGAAGGCGACTCGCGGGGCTGGATCGAACGGCTCGGGCATTTTCTCGCCGGCGAGCCGAAAGACCGCGAGGAATTGATGCGCGTCCTGCGCGAAGCGCAAAAACGCAACCTGCTCGATCCCGAAGCGCTGTCCATGATCGAGGGCGTGCTGCAGGTCTCGGAACTCCGGGTGCGCGACATCATGATTCCACGGGCGCAGACGGTGGTCGTGCCGCAGGACGCGGAACTGGAAACCATCTTTCCCCTGGTCGTCGAAACCGCCCATTCGCGCTATCCGGTCATCGGCGAGGACCGCACCCAGGTCGTCGGCGTCCTGCTGGTCAAGGACCTGTTCGCCCGCGGCCTCAACAACCCCACGCTGACGGTGCGCGACATCATGCGGTGCGCCCAGTTCGTGCCCGAGAGCAAGCGCCTCAACGTCCTGCTGCGCGAATTCCGCGCCACCCGCAACCACATGGCCATCGTGGTGGACGAATACGGCGCGGCGGCAGGGTTGGTGACCATCGAAGACGTGCTGGAGCAGATCGTCGGCGACATCGACGACGAATACGACGACTTCGAAGGCGAGGATTACATCTTCCGCCGCGGCGCCCACGACTACACCGTGAAGGCACTGATGCCGGTGGAAGAGTTCAACGACTACTTCGCCGCCTCGCTGGACGATGAGGAATTCGACACCGTCGGCGGGTTGATCGTGCAGCAGGCCGGCCATCTGCCCAAACGCGGCGAGAAAATCACCCTGGGACGCTACCGTTTCGAGGTGCTGCGCGCCGACAACCGCCGCCTGCACCTCTTGCGTCTGAGCCTGCTGGAAGAAACCCAGGACAGTGGCGCTGAAGAATAAAAACCGGGTTGCGGACGGCGCCGCCCTCCTGGGCGGCCTGCTCTACCCGCTGGCTTTCGCCCCTTTCGACGCCCCCTGGCTGCTGTTCCCCGGCCTGCTGTTCCTGTTCGGCGGCTGGCTGAACGCCGCGCCCGGACGGGCGGCGTGGCGCGGCTATCTGTTCGGGCTGGGGCAGTTCGGCCTCGGCGTGTCGTGGATTTACGTCAGCATCCACGATTTCGGCGGCGCCAGTCCCGTGGAGGCGGGCGGATTGACCGTGCTGTTCGTTGTCTGCATGGCGCTTTACCCGGCGCTGATCGGTTACCTGGCAGCCCGTTGCTTTCCCCGCGCCAGCCTTCCCCTGCTTGCCTTAATCGTCTATCCGGCGCTATGGACGCTGGGGGAATGGTTCCGCGGCTGGTTCCTGACCGGCTTTCCCTGGCTGCAGGCCGGCTACAGCCAGATGGATTTCCCCCTCGCCCGCCTCGCCCCCTGGACGGGGGTGTTCGGCGTCGGCTGGGCCGCGGCGGCGGTCGCCGGTGTCGTCATGACCGCCTGTTGCCGGCGCGGCGCGCGCCGCTACCTGCCGGTACTGGCGGCGCTGACGATCGGCGTCGCCTTGCGCTTCCTGCCGGTTGCCGTGGGTGTGGACGCGGCCGCGCCGCCGTTCCGCGCGGCGCTGCTGCAGGGCAACATCGCCCAGGACCTGAAATGGCGCGCCGATTACCGCCGCCTGACCCTGGAACTCTACGTGTCCATGACCCGCGAGAACTGGGACGCACGCTTGATCGTCTGGCCGGAAACCGCCGTGCCGGCCTTCTACGGCCAATTGGAAGAACTGTTCGCCGTATTGGATGAAGAGGCCCGCGCCCACGGCGCGGACATCCTGGTCGGGGCGCCGGTCGAGGAGGCCAACGGGGCGCGTTATTACAACGGCCTGGTCAAGGTCGGCCAGCCACCCGCCATCTACCGCAAGCGCCACCTGGTGCCGTTCGGCGAGTTCCTGCCGCTCAGGCCTTTGCTGGGCTGGATTCTGGATGTCATGGAAATACCGCTCGGCGACTTCGACGCCGGCGCGCGCGAACAACCGCTGCTGGTCGCGGCGGGCCAGCCGCTGGCGGCGTCGGTTTGTTACGAGGACGCGTTCGGCAACGAGTCGCGCGCCGGCTTGCCGGAAGCGGCTTATCTGGTCAACGTCAGCAACGACGCCTGGTTCGGCGACTCCATCGCTCCCCACCAGCACCTGCAGATGGCCCGCATGCGCGCTCTGGAAACGGGCCGCTGGATGCTGCGCGCCACCAATACCGGCGTCACGGCGGTCATCGATGCGCAAGGAAGGATCGTCTCCCGCCTGCCCCAGTTCCAGCAAGGCGTCTTGGCGGCCGACGTAACGCCCATGCGCGGCGCCACGCCTTACGTGCGCTGGGGGGATGCGCCGGTGATTCTATTGCTGTTCGGGTTGCTGGGAGGGACGGCGCTGGCCGGATCGGCACGTAGTAGGGTGGGTTAGGCGCACGTTGCGCAGGCACGGTAGGTTACGAAAGGCTTGGCGTGCGCCGACCAATCCGTATGGAACGGATTTGGACGGGCGAGGCCCGGCGCGTAGCGCCAGCCCCAGGGACGGGTCCAGCAAACCCACCGAACGGCCTCGCAGGAACAATCGACGCTGATCGGTGGGTTACGACGCGCATCAAAGCCACTGCAAGATTCGTCGTTGGTGGTTCGCGCGTCTAACCCACCCTACATTTTTTACGGTTTCCGGACTGTTACGGATTCAACTCCCGGTGCAGGGCCAAAAACTCCTCGGTGAGCTTGTGGTCCGGGGCGTAGTGGATCAGGGGCTTGGATTCGCTGTGGGACTCGCGCACCTTCACCGACGGCGACAGGCGGGTGTTGAGCACCGGATGGCCTTCGGCGATCAGCTCGGCGACGATCTGCTGCGGCAGGTTGGCCCGCGCCTGGAACTGGTTGACCACCACCCCTTCGATGCTGAGCCCTTCGTTATGATCGGCGCGCACTTCCTCGATGGCTTCCAGCAGATTGTAGAGCGCCTCGCGGGAAAAGGCGTCGCAGTCGAAGGGGATCAGACAGGATTGGGCGGCAATCAAGGCCGAGCGGCTGAAAAAGTTCAGCACCGGCGGCGTGTCGATGTAAACCCGCTCGAAACCGGCCAAAGACTCCAGCGCCTCGCGCAGTTTGTAAATCTTGTGCCGGGTTTCCAGACGGCTTTGCAGGGTCTCCATTTCCGCATGGGAAGGCAGCACCGACAGATTGGCATAGGGGGTTTCGTGGATCAGCCCGTCCAGGGGATGGCCGCCCTTGGCGAAGGGATTGATGCTCAGGCTGTCCTTGAAAAAGCGCGCGGCGCTCTGCTCGGGATCGCCCACCTTGTCGCCGAGCAGGTACTGGGTGGAATTGCCCTGCACGTCGAGATCGACCACCAGGGTCTTCTTGCCTTCCGCAGCGCTGATTGCCGCCAGATTGCAGGCAATGGTGGATTTTCCGACGCCGCCCTTCTGATTGAAAATGACCCTGCGCATGACCTTGTCCCACAAGAAAAAAATGGAATTTCATTTTACCCCAATTCCACGACGTCACGACCCTTCGGAGCGCTGACGCAGCCATTCCGTCAACTCCGACGCCGGGAGCGGCCGGCTGAGCAGGAAACCCTGGATTTCGTCACACTGGTGGTGGCGCAGGAACTCCCGCTGTTCGATCGTTTCCACGCCTTCCGCCACCACCTGCAATCCCAGGCTGTGGGCCATGGCGATGACGGCGCGGGTGATGGCGGCGTCGTTGGCATCCACCTGCAGGTCGCGGATGAAGGCGCGGTCGATTTTCACCCCGTTGACGGGGAAGCGCTTGAGATAGCTGAGCGAGGAATAGCCGGTGCCGAAATCGTCCACCGACAGATAAAGTCCGGCCCGGCCCAGGCTGAACAGTTTTTCCAGGACATCGTCGACGTCGCCCATCATGACGCCCTCGGTGATTTCCAGTTCCAGCCAGCGCGTATCCAGCCCCGCCTCGCCCAGGGCGGCGTGCACGGATGCCACAATGTCGCCGGTTTCGAACTGCCGGGGCGAGAGATTGACCGCCACGCGCAGCGGCGTTCCCGCCTCCAGCCAGCGCTTGGCCTGGCGGCAGGCTTCCCGTAAAACCCACGCGCCCACTTCGACGATCAGGCCGCTTTCTTCCAGCACCGGGATGAACGTGACCGGAGAAATCAGCCCTTCGCCGGGACGGTTCAGGCGCAGCAGCGCTTCCACGCCGGCGACGCGCCCGCTGGCCAGTTCCTGCTTCGGCTGGTAATAAAGCACGAATTCGCCGCGCTCCAAAGCCTGGCGCAAAGCGTGCTCGAGCTCGAAACGGCGCAGCGCCGCCTCGTTCATGGATTGTTCGAAGAATTCGCAGCGATTGCGCCCCCCTTCCTTGGCCCGGTACATGGCCATGTCCGCGTGCTTCATGAGGGTGAGGTAATCCGCCCCGTCGCGCGGATACAGGGCGATGCCGGCGCTGACGTGAACGATGACTTCCTGCTCTCCCAAGCGATAGGGCGCGGCGACCGAGGCGATCATGCGCTCCGTCACGAACCGCGCATCCTCCGGCTTGGCCAGATCCGCCAGAATGGCGGAGAACTCGTCGCCGCCCAGTCGCGCCAGGGTATCTCCGTCGCGCAGTTCGCGGGTCAGACGCAAACCGACCTCCATGAGCAGCGAATCGCCCCTGTCGTGGCCGAGGCTGTCGTTGACCAGCTTGAAGTTGTCCAGATCAAGGTACAGGAAAGCCAGCGTTTTCCCGCTATGATCGGCGTGGCCGATGGCCTGTTTCAGGCGGTCTTCCAGCAGGTTGCGGTTGGGCAGGCCGGTGAGGGCGTCGTGGGTGGCGAGATAGGTGAGTTGTTGTTCGTATTGTTTGCGCTCGGTGATGTCGTGGACCGTACCCAGCAGGCGCACCGGCTTGCCGTCGCGGCGGAAAACCGCCCCTTCCTCGTGCACGTAGCGGATCCCCCCGTTCGGAAGCACGATGCGATGATCGATGCGGTAACTCGCCTCGCCGCTCAGCGCCCGATTCACCGCCTGGGTCACGGCGCTGCGATCCTCCGGATGCACCCGCTCCAGAAACGCCGGGTAGGTCGCCGGGAACATTCCGGGATCCAGCCCGAACAGGCGGTAGATTTCATCCGACCAGTACAGAAAACCGGTCTCGACGTTCCAGTCCCAATTGCCGATGTGAGCAATGCGCTGGGCTTCCGCCAGCCTTGCCTCGCTTTCCAGCAGCGCGGTCTGAATGCGGCGCTGGCGTTCCTTGGCCCGCAACGCATCGAGTCCGTAACTCACGTCGTCCGCCATCTCCGCCAGGATGTGCAGATCGTCCTCGCCGAATGCCCCCGCGTCGACGGCGTAAACGATCATGCCCCCCAAAGCGCCGTCGGCCGTCAGAAACGGAACGGCCGCCAGGGATCCGATTCCGGGACCTGTAAACGCCTGTTGGCACACGACGGACTGCGGATTCTCATCCTCCCGGGAAACGACGACCGGCTGCCGCATCTCGATGGCCCGCGCCAGAGGCGAGCAGAAGCACGCCTGATCCTCCACGACGGCTTGGGCCGAATCCCGCCCTTTAAAGGCCTGGGAGACGCGCCGCAAGCCGCCGCCGCCCTCCGCCAGCACCACGCAAGCCTTGGCAAAACCGCCCGCATCCACGATGACGCGGCAGATTTTTTCCAGCAGCGCGGTTTCGTTTTCGGCCCGCACCAGGGTCTCGTTGCCGGCGCTGAGCATCTGCATCAACCGGTTGGTGCGCTGCAAACGCCTTTCCGCATCCACCCGGCGGCTGATGTCGCGCAAGACCGCGGTCACGACAAATCCCTGCTCGTCCTCCCAGGGATTCAGGCTGATGTCGGCGGGAAACAGGCTGCCGTCCTTGCGCTGCAGCCAGATATCCACCCCGTGCCCCATATCGCGCAGGCGGGGCGACTCGTTGTAGGCATGGCGGTAATCGATGTGTTTTTTCCGCAAGCTTTCCCGCACCAGCAATTCCACCGGCTGGCCGATGAGTTCGTCCAGGGAGTAGCCGGTCATCTTGACGGCTTTGGGATTGGCGAAACGCATGATGCCGCGCGCATCGCTCACCAAAATCCCATCCGGCGCGGTGTCCAGCATTTTGAAATACCTGGCTTCGGAAATTCCCTTCTGCCGCTCGAAGCGGTTGACGCGCCGTGCCGCCAGCACCAGCAGGAACACCGTGAGGGTCATGTTGAGGGTAGTCGTCAACGCGGCGCCCGTCTCGCGCCCATGCCAGAACCGCGTGTCTCCCCACAGTCCCAGCCAGCCGACGGCCAGCGGCACCGCCATGACCATGAGCAAAAGACGGCGAAACAGGACACCGCCACCGGTGGAGGCTACGAAATGCGCCATCAGGCCGCGGCCGGGGCGCGCGCAGAAAATTCCCAGGCCCAGGGCCGCCAGCGCCAGCGCCGTGTTGGGCGCCGTGCCGTAAACGATGCCCAACGGATTGACGAACGGGGTTGCGCCGTAGGCGTAGCCGGTCAACATGAACATCGTCAGGGCGGCCAGGTTCAGCAGCAGGATGTCCGCCGGATAGATCCCTGCGTAAGGGCCCGCATCCAGCCGGGCGAGGGCCAGAGACGCCAGCAACAGCCCGGTCGCCGTGATCGGCGCGGGACGTATCCAATAGCCGCCGGCGAAAACCTCATCGGGGAACAGGGGACGGAGCAGGAAATCCACCCACAAATCGCGGCCGGCGCCATACTCCAGCAGGCTGACGCTCATCAGCACGGCGACCAAACCGGCGCTGTAGCACGCGAGCCGAGAACAGGACTTCGCCGGCTTTTCGCGGACGCGGGCGGCCAGCGACACCCCCAGCAGCAAGACGCCCAGCGCCGTGTTGGGCGACATGAACGCCATCGCCCCTTCCCCCGCAAAATCCCAAGCTCTCAAGAGCGGCAGGCCGAACCACCAACCCGCCCATGCCAGCAGCGCCAGAAACACCGCGGACATGGCCAGAAAAAAGCCGCAGCGCTCAAAGGGGAAGCGGTTCATGCAGCGCATCCCCGACCCGGCGAGCATCGCCCCCGGATTCCGGGCACGTACGGGGCGAGAACAGAACCGCCGTTAGGCGCCTTCGACATACTTTCCTCCCTTAGCATCCATTTCATCGCCTTCCTGCCGGATTTACGGGGGAAGATGCGGGGTTCCGTTATAATCTCCCCTCGCCATTTCCGCCGACTTCCACGTGAAAGCGCGTGTTCGTCACGCGCCGGGGAACTATGCCGGAGCGGAAGCGGGGCGATTGCAAAATCCCGAGTCAATTCTAATACCGCATGATGGAAGAACACTATCAGCCGCAAGCCGTCGAACAGGAAGCCCAGCAATCCTGGGAAAAAACCGGCGTATTCCGCGCCGCGGAAGACCCGTCCAGGGACAAGTTCTACTGCCTGTCCATGTTCCCCTACCCTTCGGGCCGCCTGCACATGGGCCATGTGCGCAACTACACCATCGGCGATGTGATCAGCCGCTACCAGCGCATGCGGGGCAAGAACGTCATGCAGCCCATGGGCTGGGACGCTTTCGGCCTGCCGGCGGAAAACGCCGCCATGCAGAACAACGTCGCCCCCGCCGCCTGGACTTACGCCAACGCCGACTACATGCGCGACCAACTCAAGTCCCTGGGGCTGGCGATCGACTGGAGCCGCGAGCTGGCCACCTGCAAACCCGAGTATTACCGTTGGGAACAATGGCTGTTCACCCGACTGTTCGAGAAGGGTTTGATCTACAAGAAAACCGCCCCGGTCAACTGGGACCCGGTGGACCACACCGTGCTGGCCAACGAGCAGGTGATCGACGGCCGCGGCTGGCGCTCGGGCGCCGTGGTGGAAAAGCGCGACATTCCCATGTACTTCATGCGCATCACCGCCTACGCCGAAGAACTTCTGGCGGAACTGGACCGTCTCCCCGGCTGGCCGGAGCAGGTCAAGACCATGCAGCGCAACTGGATCGGCAAGAGTTATGGCTGCGAGGTGCACTTTCCGATAGCGCCCCCTCTCCCGCCGGGAGAGGGCTGGGGTGAGGGTTCTGTCCTCAAGGTCTATACCACCCGCCCCGACACCCTCATGGGCGCCACCTACGTGGCCGTGGCGGCGGAGCACCCCCTCGCCCTGGCGGCGGCGCAAGGCAACCCCGAACTGACGGCCTTCATCGAGGAGTGCAAGCACGGCGGCACGGCGGAAGCGGACCTCGCCACCATGGAAAAGAAAGGCATGCCCACGGGCCGTTTCGTGATCCATCCGCTGAACGGCGAAAAGCTGCCGGTATGGGTGGCCAACTACGTGCTGTGGGGCTACGGCGAAGGCGCGGTCATGGCCGTGCCGGCCCACGACGAGCGGGATTTTGAATTTGCCAATACGTACGCGCTTCCCGTCATTCAGGTGCTATATCGTAAAACGATAGGGCTCGCTACCGACGCAAGTGCGGGTTTCCATGACGGTTCTGGGTATGGTGGCGGACATGCGGGAGGAGCCGGCTATGGAGACGGAACTGGGGGGAGCGCTCTAGAAACGCCATTCGAGCAGAAGCACTGGCAAGATTGGTATGCCGCTAAAGATGATCTGATGATCTTGGTTAGTAGCGGAAAATATAGCGGCCTAACTCATTCCCAGGCTTTCGACGCCATTGCCGCCGACCTGCAGGCGAAAAATCTCGGCCGGAAACGCACCCAATTCCGTCTACGCGACTGGGGTATCTCCCGGCAGCGCTACTGGGGCTGCCCGATCCCCATCATCCACTGCCCCACCTGCGGCGACGTGCCGGTGCCGGAGGACCAGCTCCCGGTGGTGCTGCCCGAGGACGTGAAAATCGACGTCGGCTCGCCCATCAAGAAAATGCCGTCCTTCTACCAGACCGCCTGCCCCTTGTGCGGCAGGGCGGCGGAACGGGAAACCGACACCATGGACACCTTCGTGGAATCCAGTTGGTATTACGCCCGTTATGCCTGCCCGGATAGCGGCGACGCGATGCTGGACGAACGCGCCCGGTATTGGCTGCCGGTGGACCAGTACATCGGCGGCATCGAGCACGCCATTTTGCATCTTCTCTATGCGCGCTTCTTCCATAAGCTGATGCGCGACGTGGGGTTGGTGCACTGCGACGAGCCCTTCACCAACCTGTTGACCCAGGGCATGGTGGTGGCGCCCACCTTCCTGCGGGAGAGCGCCGACGGCAAGAAGCACTACTTCAACCCCGCGGAAGTGGACGTCAAGCTGGACGAACGCGGCCGGCCGCTGGGGGCCACCCTGAAAGCCGACGGCCGGCCGGTGACCATCGGCGGCACGGAGAAGATGTCCAAGTCCAAGAACAACGGCGTCGACCCCCAGTCCCTCATCGACCAATACGGCGCGGATACGGCGCGGCTGTTCACCATGTTCGCCTCCCCGCCGGACCAGTCCCTGGAATGGTCGGACAGCGGCGTGGAAGGCGCGTTCCGCTTCCTCAAACGCCTGTGGAAACAGGTGTACGGCCACTGGGCCGAAGGCGCCGCCCCGGCGCTGGACAAGACGACTTTGAACGATGCGCAAAAGAATCTGCGCCGCCAGGCCCACGAGACGCTGCGCAAGGTGACGGACGACTATGGCCGCCGCCTCACCTTCAACACCGCCATTGCCGCCAACATGGAACTGCTCAACGCGCTCGCCAAGTTCGACGATACCAGCGCCAACGGCCGCGCCGTGCGCCAGGAAGCCCTGGAACTGACGGTGCTGATGCTCGCCCCCATCGTCCCCCACCTCTGCCGCACCCTGTGGCGGGAACTGGGCCACGCCGAAGATGTAGCCGTCGCCAAATGGCCGGCGGTGGACGAAACCGCCCTGGTGCAGGACACTATCGACTTGGTGGTGCAGGTGAACGGCAAGCTGCGCGGCAAGATCGGCATCGCGCCGGACGCAGGCCGCGAGAGCATCGAAGCCGCCGCTCTGGCGGACGCCAACGTCCAGCGGCACCTGGAAGGCCAGCCGCCGAAGAAAGTCATCGTGGTGCCGGGCAAACTTATCAATATCGTGGTGTAAACATGACGCGCCGATCGATTCTCGGATTCCTTTTCCTTTCCCTGCTCTCAGGTTGCGGCTTTGAGTTGCGCGGCACTTCCGGCTACGCGGCAAAGCTGGAAAATCTATACGTGGAAGGCGTGCAGCCCGGAACGCCCTTGATGCAGCGCATCAACGAAATCCTGCGTCGCGCCGACGTGAAACTGGCCAAGGATCGCCACGGGGCCAGCGCCGTGCTGCGCGTTCTCGACATTGACGAGGACACCCGCACCCTGTCCGTCAGCGGCGCGGGGCGCAGCACCGAATTCGACCTGACCTACAAGCTCGCGTTCGAACTCACGACCGCCAAAGGCGAAATCATTCTTCCCCGCCAGGAAATCCGCATCGACCGCGAGTATTTCAACGACCAGTTCCTCGCCATCGGCCGAGCCCAGGAGGAAGTACAGTTGCGCCAGGAAATGCAGATGGAAGCGGCGGAAACCATGGCGCGCCGCGTCGCCTGGAAGCTCGGCCAGCGGGAAGACTAAACCGGATGCGCCTGCGTCCCGAGCAACTCGACGCCCACCTCCGCCAGTCGCTGCTCCCCCTCTATGTGCTCAGCGGCGACGAGCCGTTGCAGCTTCAGGAAACCGGCGACGCCATCCGCGCCGCAGCCCGGCGCGCCGGTTTTCCCAACCGCGAATTGTTCGTCGCCGAGACCGGCTTCGACTGGAACGCCTTGCGCATGGCCCTGGAAAGCGGCTCCCTGTTCGGTGAGTTCAAATTCATCGACCTCCGTTTACCGAATGGCGCCCCGCCCAAGGAGGG
>DATDOO010000067.1:0-7101 GCA_035293245.1 Methylococcaceae bacterium | reverse complement strand
CCGCAAGACACGCTGCTGATGATCAGCCTGCCGCGCCTGTCCGCGGGCGAGCAGAAAGCGGCTTGGTTGCAGGCGGCGGAACAGCGCGGCGCGTTGTTGCAGGTCTGGCCGCTGGAAGGTGCCCAACTGACCGACTGGCTGGAGCGGCGGCTGAAACGGCACGGCATGACGGCGGATCGCGCCGTAGCCCAGTTCCTCGCCGGAAAGGTGGAAGGCAATCTGCTCGCCGCCCAGCAGGAAATCGACAAGCTGTACGCCCTGCACGGGCCGGGACATTTGAGTCTCACGGCGGTCGAAGAGGCCGTCGCCGACAACAGCCGCTTCGACGTTTACGCCTTGGGCGACGCCGCACTGCAGGGGCACAGCGGACGGGCCGCCCATATTCTCGCCGTGCTCGAAGCGGAGGGAACCGCGGCGCCGGTGGTGCTGTGGGCCCTGACCCGGGAAATCCGCCTCTTGTTGCAACTGCACGTCCGCAACCGAACCGGCGCCTCCCTCGACGCCACCCTGCGCCAGCTACGCCAACCGGACAAACGCAAGCCTGCCCTGCAGAAAGCCCTGCAGCGCAATGGGCCCGCCCAGCTCCACGACCTCCTCGTCGAAAGCGCCGCGACCGACCGGATCATCAAAGGCATGGAGCCGGGCGACGCGTGGGACGGACTGCTCGATATCGCCATCGGACTGGCCCAGGGGCGATTGCCCATTGCGGCATGAAAAAATGCGGGCTGGGTTCGACGCACAGCAAAGCCCGCGGAAAGTTCGATGTGGAGCGTTGTGCGCGCCTAACCCACCCTACTCCAACGAAAGGATGAACTCCCACTCCGCCGCGCTCACCGGCATCACGGAAAGGCGGTTGCCTTTCCTGAGCAACGCCAGATTCGCCAGTTCGGGATAGGTTTTCAGTTCCGCGAGGGAAATCAGGCGGCGCAGCTTGCGCTCGAAGCGAACATCCACCCGGTACCAGCGCGGCTGGGCCCGATCGCCGGAGGGATCGAAATAGCGGCTGGCGGGATCGAAGGCCGTATCGTCCGGATAACCGGCGCGCACGATGCTCATCACGCCGGCGATGCCCGGTTGCGGGCAATTGGAATGGTAAAAGAACGCCTGATCGCCGACCTGCACCTGATCGCGCAGCATGTTGCGCGCCTGGTAGTTGCGCACCCCGTCCCACGGCTCGACGCCGCCGGGCCGCGCGGCCAGGTCGTCGATGCCGAAACTTTCCGGCTCGGATTTCAGCAGCCAAAAGGACATGCGCATTGCGGAGCGAAACCGGCCCACGACAGGGTCAGACGCGGATGGACGCGCGCAGGGAAACCGCCGCCGGGTTCTCCCCGTTGCGGCCGTAAGTGATCGTGGCATCGGCGCCGCGGCCGATCAGCACGTTGAGCGCGCGCTGGACGTGCGCACGCAACAGGGTAATCTGTGCGCCGTTGCTCTCGTTGAGGGCCCGGCAATGCTTGGCGCGCGCCAGCAAATCCAGCCAGCCGCGGCGCAACGCCTCCCCGCCCCCCCCTTCCCGCGTGACACGGGCGAGGCACCGCTCCATTCCCTCATCCCCGGAAAAGCCGTGGTCGTTCAGCCAGCGGACATACCGTTCCCAGACGCCGGCGACCGCCGTGGCCGCTTCCCGCTTGGCGTTGGCCAGCGCCTCGACGCGCGGGGCGTCGTGCCGGGCATTCGCCAGGGCGAGACTTTCCTCTTCCAGCGCGCGCTCCAAAGCGGAAAGGCTGGCGTCGGCTTCGGCCAGGAAAACGCTCAGCGCGGATTCGATCGCGTTCATCCCGCCGCCCCGAAGACGGCTTCCTGTTCCAGCATCTTGCGGGCGATCCGTCCGGAATCGATCGAGTACTCGCCGCGTTCGATGCGGCCCTTGATCTCCGCGACACGCGCCGCATCGACTTCGGGAAGTTGCCGTACCTCGTCGAATACGGGAAGCAGGCTCACGGAAAGCGACTCGCCGCTGGGCGCCGCGTCCCCGACTATCGGCGCGGACAGGGCGACCGGTTCGGCCGGCCGCTTGGGAACCGCGTTGACCGGCTTGGGGCCGTTGGTGATTTCAATGTTCATGGCTGAACCTCGGTTTCAGCAATTTCTCTAGTGTCCTTATCGGCTCGCCTCGCCCGATCTTTAACGAACAACGCAAAAAACTAGAACGGCAGGCCGGCATCCGGCGCGGCCTGGAGGATGGCGTCGCGGAACACCGCCTGGATGCGCGCCAGCGCTTCCGGATTATCGGCTTCGAAGCGCAGCACGACAACCGGCGTGGTATTGGAGGGCCGGGCCAGTCCGAAGCCGTCTGCGTATTCCACCCGCAAGCCGTCCAGGGTCACGATGTGCTCCGCGCCCTCGAAGCTGGCATCGCGCTTGAGCTTCTCCAGCAAGGCGAAGGGTTCGCCCTCGGCCATGGGGATATGCAGTTCCGGGGTGGAGACGCTGTCGGGCAGATTCTTGAGCAGCGGGTTGGCGTCCGGCGCACGGGCGAGGATTTCCAGCAGCCGCGCGCCGGCGTACAGGCCGTCGTCGAAGCCGTACCAGCGTTCCTTGAAGAAAATGTGTCCGCTCATTTCCCCCGCCAGCGGGGCTCCGGTTTCGCGCAGCTTGGCCTTGATCGGCGCGTGGCCGGTGCGCCACATGAGCGGCTCGCCGCCGTGGCGGCGAATCCAGGGCGCCAGCAGGCGGGTGCATTTCACGTCGTAAATGATCGTCGCGCCGGGATTGCGCTCCAGCACGTCGGCGGCGAACAACATGAGTTGCCGGTCCGGGTAGACGATCTCGCCGTCGCGGGTCACGACGCCCAGTCGGTCGCCGTCGCCGTCGAAGGCCAGGCCGATTTCCGCGCCGCTCTCCTTCAAAACGCGGACGAGGTCCTGCAGATTCTCCGGCTGGGAAGGGTCAGGATGGTGATGGGGAAACAGGCCGTCCACCTCGCAGAACAGTTCGATAACTTCGCAACCGAGACGGCGAAACAGCTCCGGAGCATACGCGCCCGCCACCCCGCTGCCGCAATCCACGACGATTTTCATGGGCCGGGCGAGTTTCACGTCCGCCGCGATGCGCGCGAGGTACGCCTCCTGGACGTCCTCCACGCGCCACGCGCCATCGCCTTCCGCGAAGGCGGCGGTTTCGATGCGCCGCCTGAGATCCTGAATCGCCTCGCCATACAGCGTCTCGCCGCCCAGCACCATTTTCAGGCCGTTGTAGTCCGGGGGGTTGTGGCTGCCGGTCACGGACACCGCGCCGCCGGCATCCAGGTGAAACGCGGCGAAATACGTGACCGGCGTCGGCGCCAGGCCGATGTCCAGCACGTCCACGCCCGACGCGCGAATGCCTTCGCTCAGTGCGCCGGCCAGTGCGGGCCCGGACAAACGCCCGTCGCGGCCGACGACGATGGGGCCGAGTCCGCGCTCCGCAGCCAGCGTGCCGAGCCCCCTGCCGATTTGCCGCACCCCATCCGCCGTCAGTGTCCGATCGACGATGCCGCGAATGTCGTAGGCTTTGAAGATTTCCGCCGCGAGCGTTGCGGTCGCCGTATCCCCTTCGGCCGCACCGCTGAAATAGGATCGTTCGCCGCGATAGATGAAACGGCTTCGGCCCGCGCTTTTGGCCGCGTACATGGCGGAATCGGCGGCATCGAGCAGGCCGTCCGGAGTTTGCGCGTCCTGGGGAAACACCGCGATACCGATGCTGGCGCTCAGGCGGTGGAGGTTTCCTCCCACCTCGAACGGTTGTTCGATCAGCCCCAACAGCTTGCGCGCCACGCGGCCGAATGCGTGCAGGTTGTCCGCATCGACCAGCACGGCCACGAATTCGTCGCCCCCCAGACGGGCGACGTAATCCACGTCGCGCACCGCGCCGCGCAGGCGCTTCCCCAGCGCGTCGAGCACGGCATCGCCCACGGCATGGCCGAACTGGTCGTTGACCGGCTTGAAACGATCCAGATCGATGAACAGCAAGCCGACCTGGCTCCGGATACGCCGCGCCCGGTTCAATTCCTCCTCCAGGCGGTTCATCAGCGCGATGCGGTTGGGCAAATTGGTGAGCACGTCGTGGCTGGCCAGATGGCGCAACCGGTCTTCCGCGCGCCGGCGCTCGGTAATGTCGGTGAACATGCCCAGGTATTTCTCAGTCTCGCCGTCTTCGCCGGCGATTGCGGCGACGCTCAGCCATTCGGGATATTCGCCGCCATCCTTGCGGCGGTTCCACAACTCCCCTTCCCAGTAGCCGTTCTTTTCCAGCCGCGACCACATGTGCGCGTAGAACTCTGCGTCCTGCCGCCCCGACTTGAGCATCTGCGGGGTCTGGCCCTTCGCTTCGGCGGCCGTATAGCCGGTGACGCGGGAAAAGGCCGGATTGACGAGGCGGATAGTGGTGTCGCGGTCGGTCACCATGATGCCGGCCGGGGAGTATTCGATGATTTTCGCCATCAGCCGCGCCTCGCCTTCCGCGCGCTTGCGCACGCTGATGTCGTGGAAGACCACGACGGCGCCGCTGACCTCGTCTTTCTCCCGTAGCGGCGAGGCCACGGCGGCCACCGCGAACTCGCCACCATCGGCCCGGTGGAAAATCAGGTCCTCCCCCCGGTAAACCTCGCCGGAAAGAGCGGTGCGCATCAGCGGGCACATGCCGAACTCATGCGCGGCCTCGTTGCAGCGCACCCGCTCGCAGATGATTGTCCCCAGCAGTTCGGATTCCGGCCAGCCCAGCAGCCGTTCCGCCGCCGGATTGACGAAGGCGATTTTTCCTTCCCGGTCCAGCACCAGCAGGCCGTCGCCCATCGCCTCAGTGACGACGTGCAGATGGTGCTCGCTGGCACGGAGGCGTTGCTGGGTTTCGGCCAGCGACTCGGCAGAACGCAGGCGTGCCAGCAATTCCACCGCGTTCCAGGGTTTGGCGACGAAATCCATCGCACCTGCCGCGAACGCCGCCTGCATGAGCGTGGAATCCCGCTGTGAAGACGCCAGGACGACCATCACGCCTTCCAGGCGGGAATCCGCCTTGATGCTCCGGCACGCCTCGATGCCGCTCTTGCCGTTCCGGTCGATATCCAGCAGGACCACGCCTAAATCCGTTTCGCCCTCCTCCCCGTCCAGGCCGAGAAGCCGGCGGGCTTCCGCAACGGAAGCGGCAAACACCGGGCGGTCGAAACCCGTGCCGCGCAGCATGGTCTGCAGGATCGTCCGCTCGACGGCATCGTCTTCGACAATAAGTATCTTCATGGTGGTCCAATGATGGCCCCGGCAAGCTTCCATGTGGGGAAATTGATATTTCGCCGGGGATTTTAACGGGGATACGCCCCCCCGTCATCGCGGCGCGCGGGCCGGACGCCGCCGTCCGGCAAATCGTTCTTTCATCCGGGGCGCAAGCAAGGTGTATTACAATCGAAATTGCGGCGCTCCGGGCGGGGCGCCCGGACTCTACGTCACCCATTCACCATACGGGAGCTTCGTACCATGAAAGGCCAAAACAAAGTCATCGACTACCTCAACGAGGTGCTGGTCAACGAGCTGACCGCCATCAACCAGTATTTTCTCCACGCCCGCATGTACAAGAATTGGGGCCTGAAAAAACTCGACTCCGCCGTGTACCAGGAATCCATCGACGAGATGAAGCACGCCGACGTTCTGGTGGAGCGCATCCTGTTCCTGGAAGGGCTGCCCAATCTGCAAAAACTCGGCAAGCTGCACATCGGCGAAAACCCCGAGGAAATGCTGCGCTGCGACCTGAAGCTGGAAATGGAGGCCGCCCCGCTGTTGCGCGAAGCCATCGCCCACTGCGAAGCCAAGGGCGATTTCGTCTCCCGCGAGCTTTTGGAAAAGATCCTC
The DNA here is from genome assembly GCA_035293245.1 of Methylococcaceae bacterium. Lineage (GTDB taxonomy): Bacteria > Pseudomonadota > Gammaproteobacteria > Methylococcales > Methylococcaceae > DATDOO01. The sequence continues at coordinate 1,279 of DATDOO010000067.1, read as the reverse complement.
GGCGGCGAGGAAGAACACATCGACTGGCTGGAAACCCAACTGGAACTGATCGGCAAGGTCGGCCTGCAGAACTACCTGCAATCCCAGATGTAGCCCTTAACTTTCCGAAGGATGACTTCGCACTTTCGCCACGTCGCCCTGATCGGCAAGCCGGATCTCGCCGGCGTGCCGCCCATGTTGAGGGAACTGTATGCGCATTTGACCCGGCGCGGCCTGGCCGTATCCGTGGAACGGCACAGCGCCGGAGCGCTGCCGGATGCGCCCGCGCGGTCCCTGGCTGACCTGGGCGAAAACTGCGATCTGGCCATCGTCGTCGGCGGCGACGGCACCTTTCTGATCGCCGCCCGCGAACTGGCGCCGGGCAAGGTGCCGCTGATCGGCGTCAATCTGGGACGGCTGGGATTCCTGGTGGACATTTCCCGCGAGGAGGCGCTGGCGCGGCTGGACGATGTGCTCGACGGCGAATACGGCTCCGAGGAACGCCTGCTGCTTTCCGCCCGCGTGTACCGCGGCGGGGAAATCCTCGCGGAAGGCCTGGCCCTCAACGACGTGGTCATCCATCGCGGCGGCGGGGCCAGCATGGTGGAACTCATCACCCATATCGACGGGGTCTTTCTCAATGCCCAGCGCGCCGACGGCCTGATCGTCTCCACGCCCACCGGTTCCACCGCCTACGCCCTGTCCGGCGGCGGCCCGATTTTGCATCCCTGTTTGCCTGCCGTCGTCCTGGTGCCGATCAACCCGCACACGCTCACCAACCGCCCGATCGTCGTGGACGCGGACAGTTCGGTGGAAATCACCTTCCGCCAGAGCAAAACCCCCCACGCCCAGTTGTCCTGCGACAACCAATTGCTGCCGCCGGTGGGCGGGGAAGACCGCATCGTGATCGGCAAGGCGCCCGTCCCGGTGACCGTCCTGCATCCCGCCGGCCACGACTTCTTCGAGATCCTGCGCGCCAAGCTCAACTGGAGCAACTGACTCCTTTATGCTCACCCACCTGCAAATCCGCGATCTGGCGGTGGTCGCCGCCCTCGACCTGAACTTTGGGCGCGGCCTCACCGTGCTGACCGGCGAAACCGGCGCCGGCAAATCCATTCTCCTGACCGCGCTGGGCCTGGCCCTGGGCGACCGGGCCGATTCCGGCTTCATCCGTCCCGGCGCGGCGCGCACCGAAGTCAGTCTGGAATTCGACCTGAGCGATGCGCCCGAGGCGCGCGTCTGGCTGGAGGACAACGAATTGCGGGATCCGGACGATGCGGCCTGCCTGATCCGCCGCACC